>JALRIJ010000022.1 GCA_023255485.1 Flectobacillus sp. | reverse complement strand
TTCAAAACTCAACATCCAAAATTTTGCATCATTCCCTAATATGCTCTTACTTCGATTCCTTTCATAAAGTTCACGAAAGCTTTATTTACTACTTTGTTCCCTCCTGGTGTTGGGAAGTTTCCTGTGAAGTACCAGTCACCTAAATGGTCTGGACACGCTTTATGCAGACTGTCAACTGTTTGATAAACAATCGCTAATTCCGCTTTCAAGTCTTTTGGTTTCACAATTTCAGCCACTTTTTCAGAAATTTCATCTACCGTAAATGGTTCGTAGATGGCTTTTACAAAGTTTTCTGTATGAGCCTTATCGTTTTCAATTGCTTCTACACAACGAGCCATTACCGTGTCTAAAACGTCCTCCATTCCTCTTTCCATCAACAACTCGTAAGCAGCACGGAAAGCGACAAACTCCTTCATTCTCGACATATCAATACCGTAGCAATCAGGATAGCGAATTTGTGGAGCAGAAGAAACGATTACAATTTTCTTTGGCTCTAACTTATCCAACAATTTCAAGATACTACGTTCAAGCGTTGTTCCACGTACAATAGAGTCATCAATCAAGACCACGTTATCGACACCCTTTTTGATTACCTCATAAGTCGTATCGTACACATGGGCAACCATATCATTACGGTCGGCATCGTTGGTAATGAAGGTTCTTAATTTCACATCTTTTGAAATTAATTTTTCTACTCTTGGTCGGAAGTTCAAAAGTTCTTCCAAATTCATATCATGAGCAACCCCTTCGATAATAGCTTTCTTACGTTCTTTAGCTAGGTAATCTTCCAAGCCTTCAATCATACCTAAGAAAGCAGTTTCTGCCGTATTAGGAATATACGAGAATACCGTATTTTTCAAATCATGATTCACCTCTTCCAATACTTGAGGGATAATCTGACGACCTAATTTTTTACGTTCAGAATAAATATCTGGATCAGAAGCACGAGAGAAATAAATACGTTCAAAGCTACACGATTTCTTTTCGATGGCATCAATGAATTTTTTCTCCGAATACTCCCCTTTTTTATCAATGATTAAGGCATGACCAGGTTGAATTTCCTGAATATCCTCATAATTACAATTAAAACTTGTTTTGATAGCCTGTTTTTCAGAAGCAACCACAACAACTTCGTCATCAGCATACCAGAACGCAGGACGGATACCTGCAGGGTCACGAGCTACAAAGCTAGCTCCATGTCCAGTGATACCACACATCGCATAACCACCATCAAAATCACGGCAAGAACGTTGTAACACACGTTGTAAATCAATATTATCTTCAATTACATCTGATAATTCTGGATTTTCATACGAATGTTTATGAAACTCGAACTGACGTTGGTTTTCTTCGTCCAAGAAATGTCCGATTTTTTCCATTACCGTCACAGTGTCGGTTTTTTCTTTTGGATGCTGTCCTAAAGAAACTAATTTGCTGTATAATTCTTCCACATTAGTCATGTTAAAGTTACCAGCTACCACTAAGTTTCTACTTCTCCAGTTACTCTGACGTAACATCGGGTGACAGTTTTCAATTTCATTTTGCCCATGCGTTCCGTAGCGTAAGTGTCCTAATAGGACTTCGCCCGAGAAAGCAATGTTTTCCTGAATCCACTTGGCATCTTTCGCCTTGTCTTTATGATTCTTTAGGCTTTTTCTGAATTTTCGGTGAATTTTGGCGAAAATATCAGGCACAGCATTTTGTTCAACGGAACGATAGCGACTGATGTAACGATGTCCTGGAGGTACATCCAACTTGATGTTGGCAACTCCTGCTCCATCTTGTCCTCTGTTCACTTGTTTCTCCATCATAAGATAGAGTTTGTTGATGCCGTATAAAGGCGTACCGTACTTATTGATATAGTACTGATAGTCTTTCCGAAGACGGATTAGTGCTATACCGCACTCGTGTTTAATTGCGTCAGACATGACCTTTGTTTATAGTTTTGTGTTCGAGAGTTATCTCTGAACTACGATTTCCTTCACTTTCAAGTAACCTTACTCTAACAAACTAAGATTCAATAAGTTAACCAAAAACAGTAATTTGAAAAACAGAACTCTGTAACCAATGCTTTATAATTCAAGTGGTTTCGTAATTGTTTCGCAATAAAAATAGATTAAATATGGGTAAAAGACGGGTTAACTTTCGGTAAACAAAATTAGACAGATTTGGGTGACTAATCAAAGAACTTTCGATTCATATTTTCACACTAATCGTATCTATCTCTGCATATAATGTTTTGCTTATATTTTATCTTTAAAAACTTACAGAATAGCAATAAGCTCCATTAACCAATCTGCCTTAAAGAATAACATCAATAAGGGCATCACCAATATAGTAGCAAACAGATATTGCTGGGCACTTAGTTCAATATAAGTAGTTTCTTCTATATTTTCTCCTGTTTTAAGAAACATATAAAACGGAATTTTTAAGTAAAAATACAGGGATACTGCCGTATTTAATAATCCAAAAATAAATAAGCTTAACAAATACCAACTGCCCGAATGTTGATAACTTTCCCACAGAGCTGAGAAAATAGTGAATTTTGCAAAGAATCCAGCCGTGGGTGGCAAGCCTGCTAGGGATATCATCACTACTAATAACAATATCCCAACCAAGGGATATACTTTACCTAATCCACTAAAATCCTGCATCGTTTCAAGTAGTTTTGATTCTTCAGGATTCCACGTATCATCTAATTTACTTCGTTCTACTAAATCAATCAGATAAAAAGCCGCAAAATTGGTAAATAAGTAAACTACCAGATAGAATACGATACTTTTCACTCCCAACTCAGATAAGATAGCCAAGGCTACCAACATTATTCCAGAGTGAGCAATGGTCGAATAAGCTAATAACCGTTTAGCATTGTTTTGCCACAGAGCAGAGAAGTTACCAAAGGTAATTGTCACCATCGCAATCATGGCCGTTACTTCTTGTAAGCTCAAGGGTACCACAAAATAGAAACGCAATAGCAATAAAAATGTTGCTACTTTGGGAGCCGTTGAAAAGAATGCGACAATCGGACTAGGAGCGGCTTCATACACGTCTGGAGTCCAAATGTGAAAGGGCGTTGCAGATAACTTAAACAAAAAACCACTTAGTGTTAAGATTAGGGCAATCAGAGCCACTACTTCATCCATTTGGGCAATTCCTCGAGTAAATTCAGGAGAAGCAATCGTTAGCGTACCTGTCATGCCATACAAAAGTGACATTCCATACAACATCACGGCCGAAGAAGCAGCGCCAAAAAGTAAGTACTTCAAACCACCTTCTGTACCTTTACGATCTTTTTGGATAGCCGTCAAAATATATGATACAATAGAAACGGTTTCGATTGATAAATAAATCATGAGCAAGTTCACACTCATCGTTAGCAAACATAAACCAAATACTAAGGCAATCAGCAAGGGGAAAAACTCCATGGGAAGACTACGTTTAGTTAGCCAAGCGTGTGTAAGCGTAAACAAAGCGGCCAAAAGGATTAATCCTTTAAAAAAAATAGCTTTTCCGTCTAAAAAAAGCATTTTACTAAACAAGAAGCTGTCTTCTGATTGGCTATATTGCTTATAATTAATTCCGAAGGCAAACAACAACACGATAAAAGTACTTGCATACAAAACACCTTGTACTGCCGAAGACGACATCTGCGAGGCATTTTTTCTATAAAGCACAAGTCCTAATAAAATCAAAGCAAGAAAGATTCCTGAAAGAAATACCTCAAGATTTAATAAATTCGTACTGTTTAAAATCTGGAGAAGTGTCTCCTTTAAATGTATATTCTCAGTCATTTTGTTATAGCATTTACTAAATCGTAAGCCAATAAATCAACAAGAAGCGTTGATTGTACAAAAAATATCGTTTACTTATTAATCAATCGTATTAGATGAAAAGAAATAAATATTACTGGATTTTTCAGGTCATTTCATGGGCATTTACTGGATACTTGTCGCTTAAGTATAGCCCTCAAAACGATGCTATTGTTCCCATTCAAGTTATTTACTACACCTTGTACTTACTACTCGGTTTTGGGGTCAGTCATTTGTATCACCTAATTTTAGAAAGTCTAAATTCTAGAGAAATCACTCCTAAACAATTTTTACTTTTTCCAGTTTTCGGAGCACTCACCATTGCCATGCTCTTCACCATTACCGACTATATCTTTATTTTATTTAATCACCAACAACTAGTCGATATTCCCTTGCTCTTTTATTTCCCCTTATTTTTGGATAATGCATGGCTTATTATGCCTTGGTTTCTATTCTATCATCTTTACCGTTTTACCATTCTTTATGAAGCGGGTAAAAAACGAGCCATTGCTGCAGAAACTTTATTAAAAATATCAGAGCTAGAAAACCTTAAAAAGCAACTTAACCCTCACTTTCTCTTTAATTCCCTAAACAGTATTAAAGCACTAACTCTTTTTGACAGTAATCTTGCAAGAGAATCCATCATTCAACTTTCTGAATTATTACGGCTGTCACTCAATTTAGGAGCTCAAGCCAAAGTACTATTCAAAGATGAGCTCCAACTTTCAGAACACTATATCGCCCTAGAAAAGTTACGGTTCGATAAACGGCTTAATATTACCTATGACATCGAAGAAGGTATTGAAAATACCATTATTTTACCCATGTCTCTGAGCACGCTTATCGAAAATGCCGTAAAACATGGCATTGGTAAATTAAAACGTGGTGGTCTCATCACCGTTCAAGCCCATGTGGCAAATAAAATGATGATAATTACGGTCACCAATGACGGATTTTACGACCCCAAGCCAAGCTCTGACGAAGGAGGTATTGGACTTGATAACCTTCGAAAACGTTTAGCTCTACACTACAAAGATGAGGGTAGTCTAACCATTCAAAATGAGCAAGGAAAAGTAGTAGCTATTCTTTCTATGCCTTATTAAATATTACGACACATTTATTCAAAGAAGAGCATAAACAATTGATTACCAATTTCATGCTCATCGATAGTTCAATATATCGGGGTACTTAAACAAAAAGCGTTAAGAATTGGCTAACCGTTTCGTTCGTAACATCAAGCAATAGTTGTGGAAAAATCCCGAAGGCAATCGCTAAGATTGCTAAGGGAAACAACATTATTTTTTCACGCACGTTCAAATCTGGCAATAGCGACAACTCATATTTTGACCAAAAATTACCGAAGAACATTCGTTGTAAAGTCCACAAGAAGTAGCCTGCTCCCAAAACAATACCAAATGCTCCAAGCACCGTAATCCATTTAGGTAACAAAGGCGTATTAAAAGCTCCAGCAAGGGTAAAAAATTCCCCAATAAAGCCTGAAAAAGCAGGAAGTCCCAAAGACGCAAAGAACGTCAGAGCGACAAAACCTGTGTAAACAGGCATTTTACTTGCCAATCCTTGATAGCTATCAATCTGGCGGTCGTGCGTACGGCTATACAACACGCCCACTAACAAAAACAACATTGCCGATAAAATTCCGTGAGAAAACATTTGGTACACTGCACCATTTACCCCTTGACTCGTGATAGAGGCAACCCCCAACATCACAAAGCCCATGTGCGAAACAGAAGAATAAGCAATCATCTTTTTGAGGTCTTTCATCGCTAAAGCGTTGTAGGCACCATAAACAATCGATACAGCTCCTATACAAGCAATCAAAGAAGCATAATGCGTAGCTTGTTCTGGAAAAATCGGGTAGGCAATTCGTAAAAAGCCATAGCCCCCAATCTTCAACAAAATACCTGCCAAGACTACCGAAACAGGCGTTGGAGCTTCTACGTGTGCATCTGGCAACCAAGTATGCACAGGAATAGCAGGTAATTTAATGGCAAATCCTGCTATTAATAACAAGAAGGCTATCGCACGAATAGAGAAATCACCCATGGCTACTTCTGCCGCTTTATGTAACCAAGAATCTCCTACAAAATTCGCAGCATCAGCCATAAAACGAAGGTCAAAGGTATGTACCAGTTGCTCTGGTAATATTTTCCCCTCTGCTAATAATTGTTGAATTTGCGTAATTAATTCAGGAGTTACTTGACTTTTATCCATTATTAAGCCCATTTGAACAGCTGTTTCCACTGGATCAATAACCGATAAGTAAAGGCCAATCATCACTAAAAGAATGAATAATGAACCCACCAAGGTATAAATAAAGAATTTTATCGAGGCATATTCTTTACGAGGCCCACCCCAAATACCTATCAAGAAGTACATGGGTAGTAGCATAAACTCAAAGAATAGATAAAATAAGAACATATCTAAGGCGACAAAACAACCTATTACCGAACCCGTCAAGAGTAAGTATAAGCCAAAATAACCTCGTTGCTTGTCCTTAATTTCAAAAGAAGAAATAGCCCCTACAAACATAACAATGCCTGCTAACAGCACCATTGGCAAACTGATACCATCGATACCCAAGAGGTAATCAATAGACCCTACACCTAATGCTCCTAAAGGTAGTGTTATCCAATCTAGCTGTTCTTGAAACTGATACGATAAAGCCGTTTTGTCAAATGAAAAATACAAGTAGCTACAAAGCACTAGTTCGACTCCTGTAACACCGAGTGTAATCCACTTAAAATACGTCGTATAATGCTGTGGTAATACAGCAATTACCAAGGCAAAAATGAGAGGTAAAAATATAAGAATTGATAAAATGGGCATCATAACTAGGGGGCGACGCTACTATCGCCTTTATTCGTTTTTAAATAAGTTAACCGTTATCTATTATCAACACAATTATTGACAAATACCTTCTTAAATAACTACATTACTAACAATAATATCAGCAAGCCTAAGCCTAACAAAGCCGAAACAATATATACTTGCACTTTTCCTCCTTGCACAGAGCGAGTCACTTTTCCGATGATTCCTGCACCTGTTGCCAAGCCATTCGGAACGCCATCGATAAACGTACTATCCAACCACGCAGCTAGTGTTGCCAATGCCACTTGAAGACTCACTAAGGAATTTACCGCAAAATCAACGATTTGCACATCAAAGCGTTGGAGTTGCTTGGCGAGTGTTAGAGTCGGTTGAACAAGTAAGAAATCGTACAGACCGTCAAAAGTCGGTAACGAATATGTAATGACCTTGTTTCTTGTCAGATATGCCGTCAAAATCCCTGCCAAGCCAACCACTACAGACACCAGTGCTATCGTGTGATTTTCAGCAATTTCTTCCATCATAGGATTCAAGAAATGCCAAAACCACACATGACCTGCATTGAATGGATTCCATGAAAAGACAAAACCTGTAGATAAGATGGCTAAAAGAGCCAAAGGCATTTTTAATTTCCAAGAACCTTCGTGTACTGTACTTACTGCAAATAAGGTATTTCTAAATTCTCCAAAAAAGACCGTTAAAACCTGTCTTGTCATATAAAAGGCTGTTAAAAATACGCCTAATAAAACCGCAAAGCCTAGGTATGTAAAATAAGGATTACTTTCGCCTAAATGAAACAAATTTGCCAAGATAGTATCCTTCGACAAGAAGCCCGAAAAAAGTGGCAAGCCTGCTAAAGAAGCGGAAAAGATTAGATAACAAGCGAAGGTAAAAGGTAGTTTTTTACGAAGTCCTCCCATCAAACGAGTATCTTGAGCATCGAACTCATGATGATGACCAGCATGATGTAGGGCATGAATAACCGCTCCTGCACTTAAAAATAATCCCGCTTTAAAAAACGCATGGGTTAATAAATGGAACACAGAGGCTTCTGTCCCTAGTCCCAATAACATTAAACCCAATTGAGAAACCGTCGAGTAGGCTAAGGTCTTTTTAATATCGGTCTGAAAAATTGCATAAGCTGAGCCTAACAACATCGTAATACAGCCAACAGTGGCAATGACCACTTGGGCATCTACTGTTAAAATAGGATGAATACGAGCTACTAAGAAAATACCCGCCGCCACCATCGTTGCTGCGTGAATTAAGGCAGACACAGGCGTTGGGCCTTCCATTGCATCGGGTAGCCATGTGTGTAATGGAAATTGGGCTGACTTACCCATACACCCCCCAAATAATAACAAGCCAACCACGGTAGGCATTGCCGTTGTACCTAAGGTCGTAATATCAGTAGAACCATTATTGTAAAAATAAACGCCAAAAATCCCCAATAGAAAGCCTAAATCCCCTACTCTATTGACTAAAAATGCCTTTTTAGCCGCCTGTACCGCTGTTGCTTTCTGATACCAAAAACCAATGAGTAAGTAAGAAGATAAACCTACCAATTCCCAGAAGGCATACATGACAAATAAATTGTCTGTCAGTACAATACCTAACATTGAAAACACAAAAAGCTGGAGGAAGGAAAAATAACGGTATTTATCAGGGTCGTCGTGCATGTAGTCTTGTGAAAACAACTGCACTAACAAGGCAATAAAATTGACCAATACCAACATCATTAAGGTGAGAGGGTCTGCTAAGAAGCCAAATCGAACGGGCATACTACCAAAAGAAAACCAATCGAAAACCCAATGATGTGTTTGAGGAAGACTATTATTAAACAATAAGGCAAGAGCAGTCACCAAAGCAAGTCCAGAAAATCCAGTAGTAATCAGTCCCACTACTGCATTTTGCTTTCTCCCCAAAGTCATGCCTACACCAAAACCTACAAGAGGGGTAAGTAAAATGAGCCAAATTAGGATTACTGGATTCATATTTTTATAGAACGAAGTGTACTCTTCGTAGGAAAATTCTTGGAAAATTTCAATTTTTGTACAAATATACGAGTCAATTTTTAATTATGCTTAGTACTAGGCGATTTGCCAATAGGGATAAATATAAAAAAGCGGCCAAATGCCTTTTTTATTGTTGCCATATCCAACTATTTTGTAGTACAATTCCTATATCTAACCGTTAGGTTTGTGTGTCGATTAATTGCTTACTAGATTTATTCCACATTAATCAATTTCAAGACTACTTATGAACAACGCCAAAACAGTAAATTCTTCACGCACAACTATCACCGAGTTAATGATTCCTTCGTATGCCAACTTTGGAGGGAAAATCCACGGAGGGATACTCCTTTCTTTAATGGATAAAGTTGCCTACGTTTGTGCAGCTAAACACGCAGGAACGTATGTAGTGACAGTTTCTGTAGATAACGTAGAATTTCGTCAACCCGTAGAAGTGGGTGAAGTTGTTTCTCTTCATGCTTCTGTCAATTACGTAGGTAAATCCTCACTCGTAGTAGGCATCAAGGTCGTTGCAGAGAGTATCAAAGATGCTTCCGTTAAACATACTAATACTTCTTATTTCACGATGGTTGCCAAAGATGACAACGGAAAACCCACTGAAGTACCAGGACTAATTCTAGAAAATGATGAAGATATTCGTCGCTTTTTAGATGCCATCAAGCGAAAAGAAATTAAAAATGCCTATAAAGAAATGCTTCACGATACCAAAAACAACATGGACATTGAAGACAATATTCACTTGTTAGAAAAAGAACGTTGTATTATCAAACGTAGTAGCGATATGGAAGGAAATTGGCATTACTAAACTAGTAATGTTGAAGGTTGGATTTTGAATTTTAGATGTTAAACTAACACTCAACTAGTAAATTAAAATCCAACATCGCACATTGTTACTTAATATATAATAGCGAAGCTTTAGTTTGTATCGAATTCTGTTCTATTTTTGTAGTTGACTCAACAATGAAGCAATCCCTTTTTTAAAACAGATTAATCCCATTTGTACCATGATCAAAGCATTACGAGTAATTCTTGTGTTCCTTGCTCTTTCAGCCATTGGCTTTGTTGGGTATCGCTATTACACCCGTTATACGGCTCCAAGCCCACCTGCTAAGGCCTTATTTGATAATGGCACGTTAAAGGTATCTGTAGATTACTGTCAGCCATCTAAAAGAGGTCGTTTGATTTTTGGAACAGAGATAGAACACGCCCTTGTTCCCTATGGTAAGTGGTGGCGTACTGGAGCCAATGAAGCAACAATTATTAGCTTTAATAGGGATGTTGTTATTGCTGGCAAACCACTAAAAGCAGGAACTTATACTCTATTCACGACCCCACAACAACAAGATTGGCTTGTGATGATTAATAGTGAAGTAGGACAATGGGGATTATCTTATAACAAAGAAAAAGACGTACTCAGAATACCCGCTAAAAGCATCACGAAATCAGACTCTGAAGATAAGTTCACCATTGATTTTGTAGAACAACCTAAAGGAGCTACAATGTTACTACGCTGGGACAGCACGGAGGTGATTGTTCCAATTGTTAGCTTATAATCACCACACAAAAAAGGCTGTCCTTTCGGTACAGCCTTTTTTATTCAAACCTATATTTTTATTGCAACATTCCTTCTAATTGGTAGTTTGCTGCTCTGCCATTCACTGATGTCTTACGAGTAATTTCTTCGTTACTAACGATTTGCCATTGGCAGATAATTGGTATAAGTAAACTCCATTGGGCCACTCTTTTGTAGAAATCGAACTCTTTGTCTGGTCTTTATCCAATACTTCATCATGAACCATTCCTCCTAACACATTGTAAAAAGAAATTTTCACTTCATTGAAATTACTTTGTGAACTGATATCATATTTTACTTGAGCAAAATCATCTGCAGGATTTGGATAAATATTGGATACTGTTAATTTATCACTCGAAAATAAACGTTCTTCTGAATTGATTGATTCCTCATTACGAGTAACTTCTGCAGTACTTATTGCCACTTCGACTTTAGCTGCCGCAACTTTAGCAGCACGTTGTTGAAGAAGCGAATTAGCAAAATATTGATTGATTGCTTGTGCTCTTTGTGTATTAAGATTTCTATCTAAACTATTAGAAAGTGGCTGATAAAATGAAAAGTGCGATGGCTTAAACGGCGTAGCAAAAGTGGTTTTTGCTTTAGGCTTTACATCTAAGCGACTTTTATATTTGTTTTCTGTTTGTGTAAAAGCCAACGTGGCCGATAGCATTGCTACCAGTAAAAAAGTTGACTTTATGTATTTATGTAGAGGTCTCATCTCATTCTATATGCTTTTGTGAAAAATTACTTAGTACCTAATTTACAGCGATAATTATACCAAAACTGACAGGCTAACCAAACTTACGTACTAATAGACCCCAAAGGTCTTAAAAAGGTTGCACGAAATAAAAAAAATTAACAGATTTTAACAATAAATCGTATTTACCCTTCGTTTTCGGCTTCCAAAATACTATTTCACAAAAATATATTAAAATTTTTCAATTTTCAAACATATTACTTCTTTTTCTTTGGATTCTTGTTGAGTGGTTGTTTTTCGGGATGACTTTCAATTTTCTTCACTTGTACCGAATCTTTGGCGATAATTTTAGCCACAGGTACTATAACCTTTTCTACCCGCTTTAAAATCATTTCTTTTGTTGGACGTTCATTAATTCTCCAACGAAAACCGTCCAATTCTTTATCATCCTCTTTTACTTCTTTCGGTGGCATAAATTTGCCATCGGGCTTCGCCAAAAAGGCTATTTTTTTAATCTTTCCTTTCGCAAAATTCATGTACATTTTACTACACTGAACTCTATTCATCCCGGTTAGCTCATTTTTTTCATCTACTGCATAGTAAATGCTTTCGCCATTACCGTCAATGGTGATTTTTTCTAAACGAGCATCGTTATTAAAATTCGCAATAATTTTCCGCCCTTTCATCTGGTTATAATCCGATAGCGTATCTACCGAAATGACAAAAGATTTCCCTTTCATATACATCATGCTGATTTTGTTTTTCCGTAACAAAATATTCATGGAATCAGCTTCTGATTGGTTTTTATTATTCCAAAGGATTGGCTTCTGATAAAAGTAAATCGTTGAATCTGAAAGATTATAACTGAGCGAATCGCACTTGGCGGAGAGGTCAGACTTATAAATCATCACTTTCTTATAAGCATATAATTTTTTAACCTTCGTTTCTTTATTGTCAATCGACACGAGGGTGTCTGCTGTTAAAAAGAGCGTATCTTGTTCTACGATATTTTTTAACAAAGCCCTACCAAATACCCGAGTCATTCCTGTTTTTTTAGAATATCGCCCGTGTTCGCCTGTCAGAATTGCTTTATCTTTTTTAGATACAAAAACAATATCGCCATTGGCAATCCCAATCTGGGTTGGTGGGTCATAAATCATCGTATCGGCCGTCATCACATAATCGTCATTTTTTACCGTTGACCGCCCTTTCAGGTTTGCTATTTTAGAAACGGTATTATAGCGACTTCCGGGGTTTGCAAAGGTGGTATCTCCCTTATTCACAATCAAGGTTGGAGCAACAAAAAAAGCTTCTTTTGATAGCGTACTATATTTCAAAGAATCCGCTTTTAGACTCCCCTCTTTATCTACAACACGAACATCGTACTTAAAATCAAAGAGTTTGGTAACAGTATTATAATAGCCTTCTTTACTAGTCAGCGTACTTTTCTTATCAAAAATTTTCCCATTCGTGTTGTAATAGGCTACGTGTGTATTGAGGTCATAGTCCATTTGTTTGGTCGTAAGAATAATACTACGGTCGTCTAGTTTAACTCTGCCATACATTTTTGCTTGGCGATTATTCCCAAAATAATAGGCCGTATCTCCTGTGATTGTTACAGTATCTGCCTGAACAATACGAACTTTCCCAAAGGCTTCTACAATATTAGTAGTCTCGTTAATAATGGCCATATCGCAGTTCATCAAGGTTGTTCCCTGACGCAAGCGAACATTCCCTAATAGCTTTTTCACTTGCATAAAAGGCATATTTTGCCCCACCAAACTATCTGCTTTTAGGATTTCAACCTGACTGGGGTTCTGAGCATTTATCGGAGAAATAATCCCCAAAAGGCAAATAAAAAATAGCCAATAAAAAGACTTTAACGTATTTATCATAAGTGAATATGGACTGAATTGCGTTATTTTCGAGTAACTTTGTGCAGGAGTTGGCAAAAAAAATCGTACAAAATTAGCCAAATAAAACCATGCTTGACGAGTTTTTAAACTTTATTAACAAACAAAACTTGATTAATCCAACCGATAAAGTGTTGGTCGCTGTGAGTGGAGGAATGGATTCAGTCGTTCTTTGTGACTTAATGAGCAAAGCAAAAATCAACTTTGCAATTGCTCACTGTAACTTTGGATTAAGAGGAGACGAGTCGAATGAGGACGAAACTTTTGTAAAAAAACTTTCGATTAAATATAAAGTTCCTTTCTTCGTAACCACGTTTCAAACGGCGGAATTTGCAGAAACAGAAAAGCTTTCAACTCAAATGGCAGCTCGTATTTTGCGTTATGAATGGTTTGAAAAAATTCGCCAAGAAAACGGGTTTGATAGCATCGCCACGGCTCACCATCAAAACGATGTATTAGAAACCGTTTTATTAAACCTCACCAAAGGGACAGGCATTGCAGGACTGCATGGAATCAAGATTAAAAACGGTTCTGTTATTCGTCCGATGTGGTTTGCCGAAAAAGAAGCAATTTTCGACCATGTAGTTGAAAATCAAATCATTTGGAGAGAGGACTCTTCTAATGAATCCAATAAATACCAACGCAATCTAGTTCGCAACGAAGTTGTTCCTTTATTAAAACAAATCAATCCGAATTTAGAGCAAACGATGCTTCAAACGGTTGAACGCATTCAGGCAGTCGAGGAAATTTTTGACCAAGAAATTGCCCTGTTACGTGGACAAGTTTTATGGACAGACGGACAAGCGACGTACATCAATTACAAAGCGATTCAGACCCTTTCTCAACCCGTAATTAAATTGGCAGAGTTGTTAAAGCCTTTCCATTACTCTTATTTGCAATGTCAGGAAATCTTCGCTGCTTTTGATAAAGAAGCAGGAAAAACGTTCCTGTCTCCCACCCACGAATTGGTGAAAGACAGAACGGAATTAGTGCTTACAAAGAAAAATTTACAGCCTTTTGCCAGCGTCATTATTCCACAAGCCAGCGAGGTAACAACGGAAAACTTTACCTTGACCATTGGCGAGGCACAAGAACGACCTGAAGAATTTCAAGTTCCTACCGCCAAAAAAATCGCTTGTCTGGATGCCGATAAGGTGCGTTTCCCTTTGCAATTACGTAAATGGAAAGAAGGCGATTGGTTCTGTCCGCTCGGAATGAATAAAAAGAAACTGGTGAGCGATTTTTTAACAGACATTAAAGTGCCGTTGAATCTGAAAAAGAACACGTATGTACTCACATCAAACGGCTCTATTGTCTGGATTGTAGGACACCGCATCGACGACCGTTTTAAAGTGACTGAAAAAACAGCAAAAACCATGTCTATAACGTTAGCATAACATGAATCAGACACTTTTGCAGCTACGGAACGACCTAGTAAGCAAAACAGTTGCTTATTCTTCCAAGCAGAAACAAACCTTTAAGGTGAAGTCTTTACTGAAAGTTATTGACAAAATTGAACCTTTATGTAAAGAAAAAGGAGCATTAAATGAGGTGATTGTACGCTTACGTGCCCTTATACAATTACTTCCTCTACATGCTGAAGAGTTGAAAAAGGAAACGAACGAAGCTTTTTTTGTTCAATATGAACAGTTCACCTATTTTCTAATAGCGAAATACAAACTAGACATCGATGCTCTAGCAAGTAAATACCTCGTTGTTGGAACCGTAATGGGGATCATCATTGGGTATTTTTTAAAAAACTACCTAATTGGCGTTCCGATTGGGCTCGCTATCCTATTTGTTTTTTATTATACAACGGTGTATTCTCAAGAAAGAACTTAAGCAAGGCTATTACATACAAAGAGCTATCCAAAATATTATATTGGATAGCTCTTTGTATGTAATAAAAGCAATTACCTCTGAGGACATTATGGCTTAAATCGCTCATAAACATCTTTTCCTGTCACAGGGTCTTTTCCCCAAAGATCAATGTAAATAACGGAAGGCATCATACCACTTTCATCTACATTCACAAAGACACGTTTTAGAATTTGCATTTTTCCGTTAATTGGGAACAAAGCAATAGGTGCCCCTTTAGCATCTTGTTTAACGACAAAACGTCTTTTACGATAGGCCAAGAAATGTCCTTCGTAGGCATTCGGTTCATTTGGAATATCATTGGTGTGTAACCCATACGCCAATGACCGTTGAATACCTGTCAACTCCTCTTTCTGCCCCTTTTCATGATATTTTATCCAATACGTATGAACAGGGTTTTTAGGATTTAACTTTTTATTGGGAAGCAAATTAGCATCATACAAAATAGCATTGGAATTGGAACTACGTTGAATATAAAACAAGCGAATGTCCGAGTCAGGAGGCGTAGGAAACGATTCAGCTGAAGTGGAAGTAGTCATATTTTTTTTGCTCTTCTGAGCAATGCTACTAACAGTTCCTAACATAAGAATAAGGAGTGTAATAACAAGGGGTTTCGTTGTAAATTGCATTGGGTATTATTGCATGAAATGTATTAGTCCGCAAAGGTAGAAATAAAAATAGGACTACCATCTGAACAACCAAGGATTTAGATAAATGGGACAAAAATAATAGAATTGTTTCAACCTATTTCATCAAACAGCAATGAACTACTTAGTAGATACCATGTAATCAAGCCATTCCCTTCTCTCTCTGCTACGGCTAAGCGGCAGTAAATTCACTAAATCAAGAAAAATAATATCGCAAAATCATGCTAAGTTATCCTCTTGATTATCATTCTTTTAAACCTTCGTCATTTCTTTATTTACAATCCACTAAAAATCAGCACATTTAGGTATATAATTTGCTTTTTGTTGATAAAACCCCTACTTTTGTAGTCGGTTAAAGAAAGAGGGGCGATAATCCCTCTTTTTTTTATAGCAGATTTTTGACGGGGACGAAATTAGCCCATTGTTATTGGCTTCGGCAGAGCAATAAGCAGCAACGTCGCCAAGAATCAATTAACAAAAAGGCATTATGTTGAAAGACAAAATCATTGAATTATTACAAGCATATTTAGAAGACGGTCGTATTTTTATCGTCGATGTGCATGTAGGCGATGCAAAAGTACGGAAGAACATCATTATTCTTGTAGATTCAGACGAAGGTATCAAAATCGAAGAATGTGCTTCCATAAGCAGAAGATTAGCAAGTGAACTAGAAAAACAAGAACTCATTGCTGATGCCTATAACTTAGAAGTATCTTCTCCTGGAATCGACCAACCTCTCGTGTTACAACGTCAATACATCAAAAATATTGGTAGAGAGTTGAAGGTAGTCTTGAAAACAAAAGAGGAAATCGTCGGTATTTTAGAAGAAGTTAGCGACGATACGATTACCCTTACGAAGGAAATCAAGAAGAAACCTAAAAAAGGGGAAGAACCTGAGAATCCAGTAGTGGTAATTCCAGTTGAAAGCATAGAAAAAGCTAAAGTCCAGATATCGTTTAAATAATGACAGAATGAAATTATCCATTCTATCGTTCAAAATTATGAAAAGATGAACAGTGCAGAGTTAATTGCATCATTTGCAGATTTTGCAAAAGAGAAAAACGTTGACCGTCCCACGATGATTAAAGTGTTGGAAGAAGTATTCCGCACGATGATTCGTAAAAAATATGGTACTGATGCCAATTTCGATGTAATCATCAACCCAGAGAGTGGTGACTTAGAAATGTGGCGTACACGTGAAATCGTTGATGACAACTCCGAAGACATTTGGGATTATGATAAAATTCCATTGGCAGAGGCGAAGGTAATCGAGCCAGATTTTGAAATCGGTGAAGAAGTAGCTGAATTGGTAAAATTAGAAGACTTTGGTCGTCGTATCGTTCAAACAGCTCGTCAAACACTGATTCAAAAAATTAAAGACCTTGAAAAAGAAGGACTTTATGAGCGTTATAAGGACTTAGCAGGTGAACTTGTAACGGGCGATGTATATCAGATTGTAGGAAAAGAGTTTATCATTCTTGATAGCGAAGGAAACGAGTTAACATTACCTAAGAGCGAAATGATTGCAAAAGATCGTTTCAAAAAAGGGGATACTGTGAAAGCCGTAATTCATCGCATTGAAATGAACAATGGTACGCCAAAAATTGTTCTTTCTCGTATATCTCCTGTTTTCTTAGAACGTTTATTTGAACAAGAAATTCCAGAGATTTATGATGGACAAATCATGATTCGTCGTGTAGTCCGTGAACCAGGTGAGCGTGCAAAAGTAGCAGTAGAATCGTATGATGACCGTATTGATCCAGTTGGAGCTTGCGTAGGGATGAAAGGTTCTCGTATTCATGGAATTGTTCGTGAACTACAGAATGAAAACATCGACGTAATCAACTACACAGAAAACCTTGAATTGTTAGTAGCTCGTGCTTTAAGCCCAGCTAAAGTAAGTTCAATGGTGGTGGATAAAGAACGTAAACGTATTGCGGTGTATTTACAACCAGACCAAGTGTCGTTGGCTATTGGTAAGGGTGGACAAAATATTAAGTTAGCAGGTAAGTTAGTAGGCTTCGAGTTAGATGTATATCGTGACATCAAACAAGAAGAAGTGGATGATGAGGATGTCGATTTAACAGAATTCTCTGATGAAATCGAAGCATGGGTATTAGAAGAGCTGCACCGAATCGGGTTAGATACAGCTAAACAAGTGCTGAAACTAAACAGTGAAGAACTTGTTCGCCGTACAGACTTAGAAGAGGAAACAGCCAATGAAGTACTAGCCGTCCTACGCTCCGAGTTTGAATAAGTTAGTTGAGTGAATGTAGAATGATAGAATAGTAGCAAATCTCCTACTATTATATTGTTGATTTTTTGACAGCAAATAGTAGGTCATTTTATCATTCACTCTGATTAAAGCTATTCTATCATTCGTCCATTTTTAAGGAAATTTCATTCACACAATTAATTCAAAACACTATAGAAAAGGATTTAGGTAAAAGTATGGCAGAAGATAAAATGATGCGTTTGAGCCTAGTGGCAAAGCAGATTAACGTGGGTACCTCAACCATTGTTCAATTTCTCTCTGCCAAAGGTCATAAGGTTGAGAACAACCCCAATACCAAATTAAATTTTGAACAGTTAAAAATGTTAGCAAAAGAGTATAGAGCTGACTCCCTACTGAATAGTAGTGAAGGAGGACAAGCACCTACTCAAAATGCTCCTGTTCAAAAACCCGCTGATGAAGTGGCAATTCCTGTTAGTAAGAAGGACGATGGTTTACCACTTTATTTTCGTGATGCAACGAAAGAAGCTCCTAAAGCTGAGGTAAAACCAATCACAGAAAAAGCTGCTGAACCAGATAAAATCGTAGGAAAAGCAGAGGTAACGTTTAAAGTACTGGGTAAGGTAGAATTTGATGCAAAAGGAAATGTAATTCTCCCAAAACCAGCAGTGCCTGAACAACCAAAAGTTGAACCCGTTACGAAAATGGAAACGCCTACGCCTGTTGCAGAAGTACCTACTCCTAAAGTAGAAACACCTGTAGCACCAGTAGTTGTAACACCAGCACCCAAAATAGAAGAGGTGAAAGCCGTAGTGGTAGAACAACCGAAAGTTGAAGAGCCAAAACCAATGCCTGTAAAGGTAGTGGAAACTCCTAAGCCAGCAGTGGTAGCGGTAGTAGAGAATACTACGAAAGAAGTCACTCAAGCTGTCCAACAGATTGAAACAAAAGCAGTAGTAACAGAAGACCAAGCGAATAAACAACCCCAACCAGTATCACAACAGCCAGTGACGTCAAAAGTTGAAAATACCAAGCCTCAAGGTGAAAAACCTAATGAGCAACAGCAAAATAAACCCAAAGTAGAGGGCCATAACCAACACCAAGGGAATAATAACCAAAATAGAGGGAATAACTCTCATGGAGGACAACGCCCACAAGGACAGCAAGGAAACGGTGGACAACCAAACCAGCAGCAACGCAATCAGAACAATCCGAATCAACCCAAACCTCAAGGACAAGGGGGACAAGGAGTTGCACAGCCAAATGCTAATACCAACAACCAAGCTCCACAGCCGAAAAAACGCTTTGATGAAGTTCCACAAAATACGGATAACATCGAGTTAATTGAAGCAAAAGGTGAAACCTTAAAAGGATTAACTGTTCTTGGAAAAATTACGTTACCAGTTGAACCACAAAGAGGTGGCAACAAAGGCAACAACAATAATAACAATAACAACAAGAAGAAGCGTAAACGTATTAAGCCCGCTGAAAAAGTAAGCGAAGCTGAAATCCGTAACGAAAAAGGGGCTCCTCGTCCGAAGAAGGAAGATGGCACTCCTAATACAGCGAATAATAACAACGCTAACAGACCTGCTGACCCCAACAAGAAACCTGTTCAAGGCCAAGGTAACAACAATAATAACGGCGGTGGAAACAGAAACAATAATGGTGGCGGTAACAACAATTACAAGAAACCAGCTCCTGCTCCAAAACCAGCCGAAAAAGGAGAAGTTACTGAAAAGCAAATTCAAGACCAAATTAAGGCAACAATGGCTCGTCTTCAGGGACAAACCAATAAGTCTAACTTTGGAGCAAAAGAACGTCGTGATAAACGTAAAGTAAGAGCTCAACGTGAAGAACGTCGCCAGTCTGACGAACAATTAGAAGCTAAAATCTTAAAAGTAACCGAATTTATTTCGGCAAGTGAATTAGCCTCGTTAATGGATATTTCTGTAAACGAAGTAATTTCAACTTGTTTAAGCTTAGGAATGTTCGTTTCGATTAACCAACGTTTGGAAGCAGACGTAATCGCTATCATTGCAGAAGAATTCGACTTTGAAGTTCAGTTCGTAACAGCTGAGGAAGAAGTTGAAGCCGCTCTTGCAGAAGTAGAAGATACGCCAGAAAGCCTTATCCCAAGAGCACCAATCGTAACCATTATGGGTCACGTTGACCACGGTAAAACATCGTTACTAGATTATATCCGTCGTGCTAAAGTAGCATCAGGTGAAGCAGGTGGTATCACCCAGCACATCGGTGCTTACTCGGTAGAACAAGAAGATGGCCGCCAGATTACGTTCTTAGATACGCCTGGTCACGAAGCCTTTACTGCCATGCGTGCAAGGGGTGCTAAAGTAACCGACGTTGCAATTATCGTAATTGCCGCAGATGATGCCGTGATGCCTCAAACAGAAGAAGCAATCAACCACGCATTAGTAGCAGGTGTACCTATCGTATTTGCTTTCTCGAAAGTAGATAAGCCAGGTGCAAACACAGACCGTGTTCGTGAACAATTATCAGCGAAAAACATCCTAGTTGAAGAATGGGGTGGTAAATACCAATCGCAAGAAATCTCATCTAAATCAGGTTTGGGTGTGAATGAATTGTTAGAAAAAGTATTGTTAGAAGCTGAAATGTTAGAATTGAAAGCCAATCCAGAAAAATCTGCTATCGGTACAGTTGTCGAAGCATCTTTGGATAAAGGTCGTGGATATGTAGCTAACATTTTAGTACAAGCAGGTACATTAAACGTAGGAGACATGATGTTAGCAGGTTCGCATTACGGACGTGTGAAAGCCATGTTTGACTATCGTGGAAAACGAATCAAAAAAGCAGGACCATCTACTCCTGTACAAGTATTGGGTTTAAGTGGAGCTCCAGCAGCGGGTGATAAATTAAACGTAATGGAAAATGAGCGTGACGCACGTGAAATTGCCAACAAACGTGAGCAAATTATCCGTGAACAATCGCTTCGTTCTCGTAAACATATTACCTTAGATGAAATCGGTCGTCGTAAAGCAATCGGTACATTTAAAGAATTGAACGTAATCGTGAAAGGTGACGTGGATGGTTCAGTAGAAGCATTATCAGATTCATTATTGAAACTATCTACCGAAGAAGTACAAGTACGTATTATTCACAAAGGAGTGGGTCAAGTATCAGAATCAGACGTATTGTTGGCTTCTGCTGCCGATGCCGTTATCGTAGCATTCCAAGTTCGTCCAAGTGTAAACGCTCGTCGTTTGGCTGAAAATGAGCAAATCGAAATCAGAAATTACTCAATTATCTACCAAGCAATTGACGAAATCCGTGACGCAATGGAAGGCTTACTTGCTCCGAAATTTGAAGAGCACGTTACTGCCAATATCGAAGTTAGAGATGTATTCAAAATCTCTAAAGTGGGTACTGTCGCAGGTTCTTATGTACTTGATGGTAACGTTAAACGTAACAACAAAATCCGTATCATCCGTGATTTCGTAGTAATTCACGATGGCGAAATTTCTGCCTTGAAACGTTTCAAAGACGATGTAGCTGAAGTTAAATTCGGTTATGAGTGTGGGGTTTCTATCAAGAATTTCAACGATATTTTAACAGGCGATATTATCGAATGTTACGAATTAAGAGAAGTAAAAAGAACTTTGTAATCACTACAAGCTCTTCACAATACAAAGCCGTACTCAAGCAATTGGGTACGGCTTTTTTAAGTTAGTACCTCTCATAAACAAGTACTAAGCCCTACAGAGAGTCCTCACCTGATTCGTATTAGATACCTGATAATCAATAAATCGCCAATGTGATTTATACCGCTTGGATTGGCAAATGTAGGTCTTGTTAAATTTTATGAAAATATCCCTCTAAAACCCTACACTTCTTCCCTTTTTTTTCTTTATCTTAGCTTTACAATTAAACTATTTGAATATAAATTTGACTTTTGCTCTTTAAAAGTATCAATTTGATACAATAATAGACTAAGACAATAGTTATTTAATAGCAATACAAAGACATTCTTTTAGAAAAAGCCAATAACACGATTTAAAGAAAACTATTGATAGCCAATTCAGTTATCTAAAGTAATCTGTCCCAATTTTTATAAACATTCCATAAAAAAATGAATAGAAGAGACGCACTCTTAAAAGTCGCTTTATTGTTTGGAGGAACTTTAACCGCTCCGACTTTACTCGCTATGAGTAGAGCTGAACAAGAATCAGGCACGACTAAAAACCTTGTAGGCTTATCACTTTCAGATTCACAACGTGCTATCATTGCAGAAGTAGCGGAACATATTATTCCAAAAACAACAACTGCTGGTGCAAAAGATGCGGGTGTGCCTGCTTTTATCGAATTGATGCTAAACGATTGCTATCGCCAACCAGAACACGAGAGTTTCATGGAAGGAGTAGTTGATTTAGAGAAGAAAAACTTCTTGTCATTAAGCAAAGACGAGCAAGTGAATGTCTTGAAGCAAGTAGAACAAGACACTAAAGAGTTAATGAAACAGTACAATGTGAAGCAAGTGAAAGTAGGTGATAACGTAGATAAAGAAAGCATGGATGCCAAAGCAAAAGGTGTTCCTTTCTGGCGTTTGATGAAAGAATTAACCTTGACAGGTTATTTCACTTCAGAAGCAGGCATTAAGGCATCGTTCATCTACGAACCAATTCCAGGAAAATTTGAAGCTATCAAAATTAAACCTGGTCAAAAATCATTTGCTTACTAAGAATTATCTCACATTATTTCAACGAATACAATGAATTTAAATATAGATGCAGTAAAAAACCAAACCTTTGACGCAATCGTTGTTGGTTCTGGTATTTCAGGAGGTTGGGCAGCAAAAGAATTAACCGAAAAAGGATTAAGAGTAGCTGTATTGGAACGTGGTCGTGAAATTAAACACATCGAAGGATACGAAACGGCTTTGAAAGACCCTTGGGAGTTTGCTCACCGTGGCAAACCTACCAACATGGCGGCTGAAGAATATTGGGCTGGTATGCGTACTGGTTATACAGCCAATGAAGAACACCGTTATTTATTCGAGAACGATAAACAAAATCCGTATATCGAGAAAAAAGGTGGTTTCGACTGGATTCGTGCTTACCACACAGGTGGAAAATCATTACTTTGGGGTCGTCAAACATACCGTTGGAGTAAAGAAGATTTTGAAGCTAACTTAAAAGATGGTACAGGTGTTGACTGGCCTATCCGTTATGAAGATTTAGCTCCTTGGTATTCGTATGTAGAGCGTTTTGCAGGTATTTC
>JALRIJ010000229.1 GCA_023255485.1 Flectobacillus sp. | reverse complement strand
ATACCCTTGCCATTCATAACGGGGCAGACGACAATGCCTCTGGTGTGGCGGCCTTATTATCTATTGCAGAGCAAGTTACACAACTAAAAACCACGACCAAGCGAAGTATTATTTTCATTTCTTTTAGTGGTGAAGAAGAAGGACTACTTGGTTCTAAGTATTTTTTAAACCACCCTCCCGTTCCGTTGGAAAGCATCAAAGTGATGATTAACATGGATATGGTTGGCCGTTTGAATGACAAAAATGAACTCTACATGGGCGGTGCAGGAACTTTCCCAGAAGGTGTAGCACTGATGACCCAACTAGGCCAAGGCAGTGGATTACACCCTGTAGTTTTTGCGGGCGATGTAGGTGGCTCTGACCATGTTTCTTTTTTCAAAAAAGGAATTTCAGTAATCGGACTTCATACGGGAGGACACCCGCAATACCACACACCCGAAGATGATGCGAACTTAATCAATAAACAAGGTGGGGCATTGGTTGCAACCTACGTTTATCATGCGCTCATGGCAATCGCTGACTACCCCACTCCTTTGTATTTTATCCCTCAAAAATAGTTGCCAGTCCACCCAGTTTACAGTCTGGGTGAACTTTTTATATGCACAAAGACCACAAGTTACCCTACACTGATTTTTAATCCTTCTTTACGTTATAATTTATAACCATCTCCTTTTAACAGGCGACTGAAGTCACCTGCTAAAAGGAAAAAACGCTCGTTTCGAGTTGATTCTTCCTTTTTTTTCCTTTCCATTTAGACGGCGACTTCAGTCGCTGGCGAAATGAAAAGGAGCAAGAAATGATAAAATTCTAGCGTTTAAGTACGCTCTCCTATCTATTTTCTTTCCACTATTTCAACTCAAATGCAAACCGTGCAATCAAAGTTTCCGTAAATGCAGACGCAAACAAACTTAAACTTATCCAAATATGTATTCAAAGAAAATAAAGTTGCTTCTAAGCATATCAGCCCTCGCATTAACAATGCTCGTTTCGTCTTGCGAGAAAGACACCGTTGGAGTAGTGAAACCAGACGTTACATTTTACGCACTTTCAGACGGCACAAAATTACTTAAAATCAATGCTATGACATCCGATATGGCTACGTCAACGACAACCATAACAGGACTAATGGCCAATGATGCTCTTACCGCAATTGATTTCCGTCCAGCTACTGGCGAATTGTATGGCGTAAGTACACAAAACCGTTTATATGTCATCAATCAAGAAACGGGTGCGGCACGAGTAATCGGTACAGCCCCACTAAACCCTACTATTAGTGGTTCGGCAGTTGCCTTAGACTTTAACCCTACTGTTGACAGAATTAGATTAGTAACCAATACAGGACAAAACCTTCGTTTACATCCAGAAACAGGAGCGGTTGCCGCAACCGATGGAGTAATTAACGGAGGAGCAAGTCCTAGCATTGAATCGGTTGCTTATACCAACAATATGGCTGGTGTGACGACTACTATTTTGTATGATATTGATTCAAAATCCGATAAACTTTATAAGCAAGACCCTCCTAATAATGGTACGCTCGTAGAAGTAGGTTCATTGGGAGTAGATATTACTGCATCGGCAGGTTTTGACATTAATCCTTCTGGCGATTATGCCCTAACGGCGGTACAGGTTAGCGGTACTTGGGAACTTCGCCAAGTAGATTTGATGACGGGGAAATTAACAAAATTAGGCAATCTTCCTTCAGGTAATATCAATGGTTTAGCCATTCCAACATCGCCCGTTGCTTATGCTATCGACGAAAGCAATAACCTATTGATTTTCAACTTTATGACCCCAGGTATGCCTGCTAGTAAAGCAATTACAGGTTTACAAACGGGCGAAACAGTTTTAGGCATCGATTTTCGTCCTGCAAACGGTCAGTTATATGCCTTGGGTAGCACAAGTCGCTTATATACGCTAAACACTTCTTCGGGTGCTGCCACTGCCATCGGTACTGCTCCTTTCGCTACGTTATTAGTTGGCACGTCGTTTGGTTTTGATTTTAATCCAACGGTTGACCGCATTCGTTGTATCGGAAACTTAGGTTTGAATCTACGTCTGCACCCAGAAACGGGAGTAGTGGCTGCGGTTGATGGCTCTCTAAATCCGGGTATGCCAAGTATTACGGCCTCTGCCTATACGAACAACTATGCGGGAGCAACAACAACGGTGTTATTTAATATTGATAGTGCTACTGATAAATTAACCAAACAAGACCCACCAAATAACGGAACACAAGTAGAGGTTGGTTCATTAGGCATAAACGTTGAATCTACTGGTGGCTTCGATATTGGCAGTAGAAGTGGCATGGCTTATGCGGCATTGAAAGTAGGTACTACTTCGTCAATTTATACGATTAATCTTACTACAGGTGCAGCAACGAAAGTTTCAGACTTGCCAACTCCTGTTCGTGCATTTACGTTAGGAACAGGTTTCTAGGCAATAATGTAAAATTTTGAATTCTAGATGTTGGATTTTACACGCTAGGTATGAAACCTTTAAGATTAACATAATTTTGCACGATTATTAAAAGATAATGATGCTATAATAAAAGCCCTTTGATTTACGTCAGAGGGCTTTATTTTTACCCAGAAATGAGTCCATTGCTAGTCCTGACACTCAATTCCTATAAATAAACTGATATAGTTATTCCTTCAATTTTATAATGCGGAGGTAAGTGAATGAAGGTTTTCAAAGGGTCATATCCCCTATACAACATTTAATATCAGCAGTTTATCTGATTTTATAAAAGAAATTTTATCTTTGGGAAGTAAATTCGCCCACATAGACTCAACCATATTCGTGTATGTATAAAGGACTGATACAGCTTTGCTATCGTAAAATCATTGACATAAGTTCTCACAAAGCTTGGGAAAGAAGTATTTTTGAGAAAACCTATCTCCAATACTTTATGAATTCACCCTTTTATAATCCACAAGAAAAACACCGTACTTTCCAAGAAATTCTTGCCCATAATCCGCAAGCCGAGCAACTACACGCCATTGTAGGGACAGAAATCGAAGGCTATCTAGCAGAGTTAAAAGATCAAATCCCAGACATTCAAAATGCCCTCGGAAACACCTGCTTACCCTTAGAAGATTATTCCTTTGAAATCATCGAGTCCAACAATAATAATAAAGAAGAACATCAAATTGCAATCTACTTTTATAGCGAATTATTGACTTGGATTGATACCGTCGATAACCAATTATTACTAACGTATGGAGACCAACGGGAAGCCTTAGAACAAGGTGAAGAAGTAGCTACCGATATGATTAAATTACATCCAATGTTGGGAATTTCTAGCTTTCAAAAATACTAAACCTCTTCTTTGTCCAAGCACAGCTAATTAGATTGCTATGTGATAATAAACTACAATAATTTCTTATGTCTTTAAAGCTATTTCGTGTAGATACATTAATTTTAGATTTTAAAAAATATAATTATTCAAACAATAAACTAAACTAATCAATCATTTAAATATCTTCAAAACTTACCTTTCAATAACTAATGACTCCTTTAGATTACTCCTAAAATTCTGTATATCAATTATATAAATACAAAAAAATAGGTAATACTACGCATAGAACCACTATACGATTATTACTCAGTCATCAAGGCACTTGCACAACAATTGACCGTTTAATAAATTTTTCAAAAAAACACTCCTTCTAAAACACCAACAAAATAGTATTTTTCATATATTTGTCCCACAAAGACTTAACAAAAGCTAAGAAATCAACTTTTAGTGTCTTTCCACAATATTGCACTAACCTCTGTTAGTGCTTCCTTCTTTGCTACTAGCAATACTAGAGATTATTTGCCTTCGATAGTTATTAAACTTATGCCAACAAAGTCGCTGTTACTTCAAGTAGGTAACTCCAAGCTATAGCGTTAACGTAGTAATAAAAATAATAACTAACACACAAAATGAAGAAATTATACTTTTCCCTAGCACTCACACTCATCCTTGCGATACTCTCCTGGATGAGTATGAGTTAGTTCTAGCAGAATTAACTCATACAGAGAGGTGTTGAAGTACAGCACCTCTCTAACCTTGCAACTCCCTTCCAATTATTTTATATCGTAAAAGCCATGCTGCATCCACAGCATGGCTTCTTTTTATTGTTTGGGTTCGTTCAATTCAATCACGTATCCATCAGGGTCGGTTACATAAATTTGATAGGCTCCATCAAAGCGTTGTTGACGATGATAAGCTACTCCTTTCTCTTTTAAAAAAGCTTCCACGGCATCGGCTGTATTTTTACCTATGCTCAAGGAAAAATGGGCTCCATTTTTATCGTTATTGCTCACGGGGTCATTTCTTCCTAAAAGTAAATGTAACTCTTGTCCTGGGGCAATCTGGAACCAGCGTCGAATAGCCATCAAATTATCAGGGACATTCACTGGTTTTAGTCCTATAATTTCTCGATAAAAAGTAGCACTCACTTTCAAATCCTTCACGGCTAAACCTACGTGGTTATAACCTAAAATAGCAATACCTGCTGTTGAGGTCTGCTGAGCGATACTACTTTGCTGCACGCTACACCACAAAAGCGTAGCGATAAAAAAACTTACTAATTTCATAACGATTGTTTCTAAAGGGTAAAAACTAAAGGTACTGAAAATTTAGAAAAAACAAATCCTCCTCAACTCCGAGTAGCCCGCTGTTTTAGGAAATTATTTTTTTATTTTTTTTTCATCTAACGACTACGGGTATTTCAAATAGATTGTGTCTTATAGGTATAGATTGAACAATTTTAAGAATAAATTGATTAAATCATAGCTTATGAATAACATCCCATTAAACACAGTTGACCTAGCATTAACGGAGTCCATTACAGTCTTACTTCCTTTGTCGAACGAAGAAAGTACTGATACGGCTGTGTTCCACGATGCCGAACTGTTAATCAGAAAAGCCTTTGAACAAAATCCACAAAGGGGCTGTGAACTACTTTTTCGTCGCTATCATAAAGTATTGTGTAGTCATGCCGTGCGTTTTGTTTACTCCAAAGAACTTGCCGAAGATTTGGTAAGCGAAGTCTTCTGCCGTTTTTGGAAAACAAAGGCGTATTTATCGGTCACGACTTCCTATCGTATGTACCTCTTCCGTTGTGTTCGCAACGAAGCCTATAATCACATCCGTTCAGAATTTAA
>JALRIJ010000228.1 GCA_023255485.1 Flectobacillus sp. | reverse complement strand
CCTAACACTCCTAGCAGTGCTGATAGGTGTATGGGCTCTGTCAATCATCG
Source organism: Flectobacillus sp. (assembly GCA_023255485.1). GTDB lineage: Bacteria > Bacteroidota > Bacteroidia > Cytophagales > Spirosomataceae > JALRIJ01. The sequence goes on along the minus strand of JALRIJ010000228.1, from coordinate 5,148 downwards.
AAACGTTGTTTCGAGACCGTAGAGAATGCAGGAGCTAAAAGATAATATACCGCTAATGTATCCGTAACTCAGAGTTAATTTCTACTTGATAAGTTTGCATTGTCAAATTTTGATACAGAACTACCTCAATTTTAGGATATGATAGATGTTTCCTTGAAAATATTATTAGTCGATGATGACCCCGATATTCTCGAATTACTAGAGTATAACTTAGTGGCCGAGGGGTATCAAGTACGTACAGCAGCAAATGGGCAGATTGGTGTGGAGGTTGCTAAAGAATTTATTCCCGACTTAATTGTCATGGACATCATGATGCCTGTGATGGATGGTATTGAAGCGGGACGTATTATTAAACAACATTCCGCTCTAAGCAAAACATACTTGCTCTTTCTAACAGCTCGTGCAGAAGAATATTCTGAAATCGCAGCATTTGATATTGGGGCTGATGATTACATTATTAAACCCGTAAAACCTCGTGCTTTGATGAGCCGTATTAAGGCCATCCTAAAGCGTGAGTTGAACGATACGGCAAGTATCGACAAAATAGTCATTGAAGATTTAACGATTAACAAACAAAACTATTCGATTACGGTAAAGTCGGATTCGTGGGTATTGCCCAAAAAAGAGTTTGATTTGCTGATGTTCTTTGTGAGTAACCCCAATAAGGTATATTCAAGAGACGAAATCTTGTCGAATGTCTGGGGACGTGGTATTCATGTAACTGAACGTACAGTCGATGTGCATATCCGCAAAATCAGAGAAAAAATAGGAGAAGATTATATCCGTACAATTAAAGGGGTCGGATATTTATTCTCGAATATTCCTCAGTAAAACGATTTTAATGCACTTAGCAAAAATACCCTTTATAACGTCTTATCTCTTTTGAAAACCGAAGCACGAGCCATTGGCTTGTGCTTTTTGCATATAGTATCCAGAAAGCTGTCTTTTAGGACGTTAATTTGCTGGCTTAAAGCTTCTTAACATAAAGATAATGCACAGGAAATCATAGAGTTAAACTAAAAGGGGATTTTTGGGATATTATGAAAATGCCCAAACAATATCGTACCATCGTTATTTCTGACGTACACTTAGGCTCTGAAGGGTCTAAGGCAAAAGAGGTTGTCGCTTTTTTGAAAGCAACTTCTTGTGAAACCTTGATTCTGAACGGCGATATTATCGACGGATGGCAACTCAAAAAAAGTGGTTCTTGGAAACGAAAACATACCGCCTTTTTTAGAATTGTCCTTAAAATGATTGAAGAACATGGCACAAAGGTCGTCTATCTAAGAGGAAATCACGATGACTTTTTGGAACAGGTGATTCCGTTTTTCTTAGGGAAATATTTCTCTATTCGCCGAGATTTTATTTACGAGTCCTATCATAAACGCTACTTTATTACCCATGGCGATATTTTTGACTCAGTTACCTCAAAAATGAAATGGCTGGCTCATTTAGGGGATATTGGCTATACTTTTTTACTGTCACTAAATAAAATTTATAACTATTACCGCTCCAAAAGAGGATTGCCTTATTATTCATTTTCACAGGCAATTAAACAACAGGTGAAAAAAGCGGTGAATGGTATTTCTGATTTTGAAGTAAAACTGGCAGAACTGGCCAAAGCAAATCAGTGCCAAGGAATTATCTGTGGGCATATTCACAAAGCTGAAATTAAGCAAATTGGTGATATTACCTATATGAATTCAGGTGATTGGGTGGAGTCGCTTACAGCACTAGTAGAGGACTTCAAGGGAGAATGGTCACTGATTCATTGTGTAGATGACGCAGCGATGCTCTTAGACGATGAAGCTACAGACGAAGAAGAGTATTACAGTGAATCGTATTTTTTCGGAAAAAAATAACCTCAGACAATAATGGCAAACTACTTATTTGTTGTACAAGGCGAAGGAAGAGGGCATCTTACTCAAGCCATTTCATTATACGAACTCTTGCGGAGTGCAGGGCATCAAGTAGTGGCTGTAATGGTCGGTATGGGGGATGACCGCCAATTACCTCCTTTTTTTCAAGAAAAAGTAGCTGCTCCTATCGAGACTTTTTCGAGTCCTTCCTTGGTCTATGGCAATGGGAAAGAACTCCGTATGTGGGATACCATCAAAACGCACGCTCTACGTTTGCCTAAATACCTGCAAAGCGTAAAGCAATTGGCGGCGAAAGTGGAGGAGTATCAACCCGATGTGATTGTCAATTTCTACGAAATGATTTGTGGTTTATACTGTCAGTTGTATCAACCTGCAATCCCTTGTGTCTGTATCGCTCATCAGTATTTATTACTCCACGAAAACTTTGTGAGTATCGATAATAAGCCTTTTGATCGCTGGTTACTCAATCTGAATACTCGCATAACCGCTTTGAGAAGCACCAAAAAATTGGCACTCTCTTTTGTGGAAATGGAGAATGATCAAGCGGCAAATATCATTGTAACGCCACCTTTATTGCGAGACGAAGTGAAGTCGCTGACTCCTAAGCGTAAACCGTTTTTATTGGCTTATATCACGCATCATAAATTAAGCGAAGACATTATTAATTGGCATCAAAACCATCGTGATGTCGAAATTCACTGCTTCTGGAATAACCAAGAGTTTGCGGAGGAATGGCATTTTAGAGAAAACTTAACGTTTCATCAAGTAAATGCTAAAAAATTCTTATCGATGATGCAAGATTGTGCAGGACTCGTTTGTACAGCAGGTTTTGAATCGGTTTGTGAAGCCATGTACCTCGGAAAACCGATTTTAATGGTGCCTGTTCCCAACCATATCGAGCAAGCAATCAATGCCTTAGATGGGCAAAGAGCAGGGGCTGGTATTGCAGATACAAGCTTTAATCTGAGTCGTTTCATGGAATACTTACCCGTTCATAAAAGTGTTCATGAAACATTCAAGAATTGGCAAGCTCAAACACCACACATCTTTTTGAGCGAACTAGAAGCTCTTGCAACACCTAAGCAACAGATATTTACGTTCAAACCAAAACCATATAATACCCTTTCTTATTGGAGGCAACTGTTCTCATAATAAGTGCATTATTACTTCCCCCTTCAGCATTTGATATACTGGAGGGGGATTTTTTATGCGGTGTGCTAAAAGGCTATGATGATTCTATTCTTCAAAAATTAAAATATTTTTTAATTTTTGAAGTTATTTTTAATTATTTTTTAATTATTTTAAAATAAAGGCTTTCTTCCCTGCGTTTTCTAGTAAATCAATGATAAACACTTACTAGTATGAAAACGAAAATGCTCTCTATGAAATTAATGCCTGTGGCAATACTCCTTTGTTGTTTAACCTCTTGTAGCGAAAAGAAGGCAGAATCAGCCATGGTGGACTCTGCTGCGGTAGCAACACTTGATACTGAACAAAGCGACACTGCTATATTGAAGGATTTGAAGCCAGAAAACCGCCAATTTATCCGTACCGCAGAATTACGTTTTAAGGTGGCTGATACGCAAAAGGCTTCTAATGCGATAGAAGATATATGTAAAAAATATGCTGGCTTTGTGACTCGCTCAGATTTGACTTCTCAGATTGCCAATACCCATGAAGTTACCTTTGGAAATGATTCGTTACTGCGAACAACAGCCTACGAAATGGTGAACGACTTGGTAATTCGAGTTCCTAATCAACATCTCAATGAACTCCTTCGGGAAATTCAACCCTTGATGTTGTTTGTGGACAAAAGTACGCTCTCGGCAGAAGACGTAAGTTTTTCATTGTTAGCAAGTGAAGCTCGTAAAAAACGTTTCAAGAAGTTTGAAAACAGCTATGAGAAACATATTGCTACAAAAGGTAAAAAGTTGACAGAAACGTCAGAAGCAGAAACAACGCTTTTATCATTACAAAATCAAGCAGATGAAAATGCCGTAGAAACACTGAGTTTGAAAGACCAAGTAAATTACAGTACCGTGACGATTCACTTATATCAGCCAGTGGTAGTACAGTATGACAAAATTCCCAATATTGAAAATACCTATGGACTACAGCCTAATTTATTGTTGCGGATAGGCTATAGTCTCCAAACGGGTTGGTATTGGTTTGAGGAAGTACTGTTGTTTTTCTTCCAAATTTGGTTTGTTTTTCCTTTAGCTTGGGGTTTCTGGTGGCTTTATAAGAAGTTTGCTAAGTAACGGTTTGTCCGCCCGCCATTGTCTGTGTCTCCGCCATTGTCTGTGTCTTCACAGACAATACAAATAAATGTCAGTTGGGACACTGATGACGGTGTGGAATTATATTCAACTATTTGATAGTCATTAGTTTAAGTGAATAGTCGTAAATTGTCAGGTATAACTTCTATAATAGTTGCGGTAGTCAACAGAGGCACAATTGAGAAAACAAATACCAGAAAATTTTTGAAAAACTACTTAAATTAATAATTAATCATTACGCATTAATCATTACGCATTAATCATTACCAACGCTTGTATAATAATAGATTTTATGAGACTTTTTAGATTCAGTACCCTCTGTTACCTTGTCTTGATGACAAGCCTAACCTTTGCCCAACAAAAAATAGATCGGAAAGCCTTGGTCGAACGACATAAGGTAAACGTTCAACGGTTTGATACTTTAGCCTCTTTATCTGTCGGAAATGGGCGTTTTGCTTTCACCGTAGATGCCACGGGTTTACAAACTTTTCCAAGTTATTATGCCAATGGAATTCCATTAGGTACACAGTCGGAGTGGGGTTGGCACGCTTTCCCGAACAAAGACAATTATCGTTTTGAAGAAAGCCTCCGCATTTACGAATCCAATGGACGTAAAATTCCTTATGGTGTCCAAATAAAAACACCAGAACACGCTAAAGCCGCTTGTGGTTATTTTCGTGAAAATCCACACCGTTTGCAGTTAGGCAATTTCGGTTTTTATATCAAAAAAGCCGATGGTCAAGAAGCTTTATTGAGCGATATTAAAATTGACAAACAAACCCTAAACCCTTGGACAGGCGAAATTTTGAGTAGCTTTTCGGTAGAAGGAATTCCCGTTTTGGTAAGTACTTATTGTCACCAAGAAAAAGACCTGATTGCCGTTAAAATAAAATCAGCCTTGTTAAAATCGGGGCGTTTGAAGCTAAAACTTCGTTTTCCTTTCCCAAGCAATGAGTTTACCGATTACGGAACAAATTACAAGGACGACC
>JALRIJ010000227.1 GCA_023255485.1 Flectobacillus sp. | reverse complement strand
GTCCACCAGTTTATTTGTTCGCATTAAGGTCATTCTACGGTTTTCTTCTCCGATTAGTTCCCTTGCTCTTTCATCCAAAATATAATCTAAGGTCACTTTTGAAGCCGTTACAGGAGTCGCATTTGCTCGGGCACGTACCACGTTGAGGCTTGTAGCAGCATCGGCTAATTTCCCTTGTTTAAACTGTGCTTCTGCCAAGAGCAAGTAGGTTTCTGACAAACGCATGATGATTACGTCTTTAATCATCGCAAAACCAAATTCGTCTGTTGGGTCAAATTGATACCACTTGGTGATGTGCGGACAGGTTTTGAACACCGTATCTGCTCCTGCATAAGGTACTAATTTGCGGTAATTTGCACTTGCAGGGTCATTATAATAGAATTTACGACGTAAGTTATAGTGCGAATTACGCATATCTTGATTTTCGTATAAACCATAAATTACCCAGTTGCTCAGACGTAAACGTGCTACGCCTCTACCACCAAGCGAATCCGTCAATTTCATTCCTGCAATTTGATAATAAGCTGCTCCCCAAACTCTACGTTGTTGCGGTGCGTTTGTGATACCACCTACTACCGTATTCGGATTTTCCATTTCCATTACCCAAATCGATTCTTTATTTCCCTGTGATCTACGTTGATTTCCATACCAAAATAAGTCAGAGAACACGTCACCGTTGATAGATGCTTTTGTACCAAAACGGCTTGTCATTAGGCTGAATTTACCGCTGTTAATTACTGCCAAACACTGTTGTTCTGCTAGGTCATTTTTACCCATACGTAAATAGGTTTCTGCTAGTAGCTGTTGAGCAACCGCTTTGTTAGCACGGGCTGTCATACTTTTACCACCTGCTTTTTTTACATTATCAATATCTGGTAAATTGCTTGCTGCAAAAGTCAAATCTTCTACGATTAATGCGTTGACATTCTCTAAGGACTCACGAACAAAATCTGTTTTAGGAGTCGTCAACGGCTCTTTTACCAATGGAACTCTACCAAAAAGCGTTGCTAAGGTATTGTAGGCATAGGCTCTAAAGAAACGAGCTTCGGCATTAATACTGTTCTTATTATTCTTAGTCATTCCTGTTAGAGCAGGATTTTCTACATTTTTGATAATAATATTGGCATTATTAATCATTTTGTAAGCCCAAGTCCAAGTAAAAGAAGCTGCCCCATCGGTTGAATTTAAGGTAGCATAATTGTAGTAAGGCACTTCTATGCCTTGTGCCTGTGCTGCAACGGCAACGTCTGTACCGACCTGCCAAACCGAAGGCCAACCTTGTGCGTCGGACTTAGTGAAAAATTGGCTTAAATGGTTGTGCAAACCCACAATGGAAGCCTCAAAGCCTAAGGAGTCGGTTAGGGTGGCAGGTGCATAAGAAGAATAGACGGTTTCTTCTAAGAATTCTTGTTTACAGGCTGAGAAAAGCCCAGCTCCCATAACAAGAGCGAATATGGTTAAAATATATCTTTTCATCTGATTGAATGCTAAAATGTCTGTGATTATTTGAGTGTAATATTGGCTCCTAAAACAAAGTTTTTCACGAGAGGATAGTTGTTTTCCCAACCACCTGACCCCCTGAAGGTAAAGTTGTTTTCTGGATCCCAACCAATCCAGTTAGTGAAGGTGTATAAATTTCTACCACTCACATACAGGGTTAATGAACCTAAACCAATTTTGCTTGCTACCTCATTAGCCAAGTTATAACTCAAGGTTACATCCTTGATACGAGTATAACTGTTATCCGAAGCGTAGCCATAACCACGAGTATTAAAATAACGTAACGATGGACGGGTATTACTTTTGTTTTCTTCTGTCCAATAACCAATTTCTGCTGGGGTATTCATTCTACCCGCTTCGTCAGCAAAAGTCAAGTTTACGTTGTTTTTTAAAGCCCCTTGCACTGTTTGAATAAACACATTCAAATGGAAGTTTTTATAATGGAAGGTATTAGTAAATCCTCCTGTCCATTTTGGAAGCGTTGTTCCTAAAATTGTCTTATCATCCGACGTGATTTTTCCGTCACCATTTAGGTCTGCAAACTTGATATCGCCTGGTTTTGCAGTAGCATCTTGTTTAGACGCATCTTCACCCACTTGCCAGATGCCTTGCATTTTGTAGTCATAAATAATACCTAGCGATTGCCCTAAGAACCAACGGTTACCAATATCATCTTTGCCATCGCCATATAACTCAACAACTTTGTTTTTATAAGCGGCAAAGTTGATGTTACTTTCCCATCTGAAATCTTTTGTTTTTACGTTTACTGTGTTTAAGGTAAGTTCAATCCCTCTATTTTCTGATTTTCCTAAGTTATCCAAAATAGAAGAATACCCCGTGGCAGCTGGTAAATTACGACGTAAGATTAAGTCTTCCGTTTTGGTTTGATAAACGTCTAAAGTACCGTTAATACGACTGTCTAATAAAGAGAAATCTAAGCCAAAGTTAAGGGCTGTTGTATTTTCCCATTTTAAGTTTCCATTTCCTAAATTATCGGCAAGAACCCCAATAGTACTTGTACCAGAGAAAGGTACTCGTACTGAAACATCGGTCGTTACTGTACCATATACCCCAATCGCTTCGTTTCCTGTTTTACCATACGAACCTCTGAATTTCAGGTTGTTAACTACTGGTAAATTTTGCATAAACTGTTCTCTGCTGATATTCCAACCAAAACCAACAGAAGGGAATAAGCCATACTTGGAGGTATTGCCACCAAATACAGAAGAACCGTCACGACGAGCTGTCAAGGTCAATAAATAGCGGCTGTCATACGAGTAATTAATTCTACCCATTTGAGATAAATTACTACGTTTGTCTTTGTATGAAGCACTCGTTTGAGTCGCTCCAGCTCCTAAGTTATAGAACGATAATTCGTCGTTAATAAAGCCTGTCGCTCCAGAACTTGTATTTACATATTCCTTTGATTGGGCACTATACAATCCTGTAAAATCAATGTGGTGTTTTTTCCAGTCTTTGTTATAGGTAATGATGTTTTCGACCAAGGTACTATTTGATTCAGAATTGAAAATACTTGCCGAACCAATGGTATTACCTGCATCTCTACCTGTGTATGAACCCGAACGAGTAGGGACATAGATATACGAAGCATTTACACGGTATTTAAAACCAGGCAAAAAGTTTGGACGTAATTCTGCATAGAAATTACCATTGAAGTTTTTGCTACGATCTACTCGATCTACGTTTAAGCCCAACATGGGGTTCATGTATAACAATTCTGGGTACATGGGATAAATTTCATAACCGCCACTAGCATTGTTCATCGTTCCGTAAGGACTCATGGCTGCGGCCAGATAGAAGTTTGTTCTGCCACCGTCGTAATTATTGCTTGTAAAAAAGAGCGATGTTCCTGCGGTTAAATAATTGGTTACGTTTACATCTAAATTAGAACGGAATGATGCACGTTGGTATTGATACCCTTTTACAACCCCTTTTTGGTCTAGCAATTCACCCGAAATGTAGTATTTCACATCGGCAGTTCCTCCCGAAATACTCAAGTTATGGTCTTGCAATACTCCCGTTTGGGTTGCTTGGTCTAACCATTTTGTGGTTTTTCCTGCATTGTAATTAGTTACTTCATAGGCATTTGGTAATACGGCTGTTTGTGTTAGGCCGTTTTGTTTCATGTAATCAGCGTATTTTTGGACGTACTTTTCTGGAGAATTAGGCTCTAGTACGTGGGCGATTTGTTCTAACCCAACGTAGGTGTTGTAGCGAATTACGGGTTTGCCTGTTGCACCTCTTTTGGTAGTAATCAAAATTACCCCATTAGAACCTCTAACCCCATAAATAGCCACGGCAGAGGCATCTTTCAATACTTCAATGGAAGCGATGTCATTCGGGTTAATATCGTTAGTTCCTCCATCGGTATTGCTTAATGGAACACCATCAACCACAATAAAAGGGCCTGTACCTGCGGTAATAGAATTTAAACCTCTCACTTGAACAGAAGCCGAAGAACCTGGCACGGACGAACCTTGCGAAATAGAGACCCCTGCAACAGCTCCTTCAATGGCATGAAGTACGTTGGTTACTGGAATTTGACTCAAGCGTGCTTTCGGAACAGAAGTCACAGAACCTGTTAAATCTGAACGCTTTTGTGTTCCATAACCTACGACAACTACTTCATTTAAAGACTGATTACTGCTTTTTAAGCTAACGTTAATTGATATACGTTTTGCAATAGCCACTTCCTGCTTCTCATAGCCTACTGATGAGAAAACGAGGATTTCATCGTTGTCTAAAAGCGTGATGGAGTACTTTCCTTTTGCGTCGGAAGTGGTACCTTTTTGAGTGCCTTTTACGACAATACTGACACCGGGCAAAGGTTCTCCTTTTTCGGCATCTACTATGGTTCCCGTGATGGTAGGCCCTTGTACCAACTCTTCGATAGACTTTGGGACTATCGGCGATAGGGTCGCAGGACTTTCAATCGTAGCACGATGGGTAAGAATGATTTGATTGTTCTTTAACACCAAGAAATTAATGTTTCTAGGGTTTAAAAGCTTGTTCAAAATGGATTCTACGGTTTCGTTTTTGAACGATACCGATACCTTTTCGCTAGAAGCAAGTACCTCTTTTTGATAAGAAAAAACAAGATCGACTTGTTTTTCAATATCCCGTAGCACAGCCCGCAAACTGCTCTTGTTGGCAGTAAGCGTAATTCGATCTTTCAGATGTTCTTGGGCATAGGATGGGCGAGCGAAACTGACTCCCACCACCATCATTGCCATGACAAGTTGAATTGCAGTGATCTTCATAATTTTGAAAATCTCTTTTTTAGTAAGAAGATTTGACATACATTTGATTGTTTTTGTTTGAATTAAGACAAAACGAGTTAGTCCCCACAGCTTTTGCGGGCAAAGAGGGGCTAAAACCTAGGGAGAAGATGCGCCAACATCTTTTCCCTTTTTTATAGAAAGAAATTGTACTCGGATTCGTTAGTTTGTATTCATAGTAAAAAACGTAAGTAATGATGTTGAATGATGAATTTTAAATTAAAGACTTCCTATGAATCTTTTAAAAGAAAAATAAATATCAACGAATGTTACAAGATTACTTAACTATGTTAAATGTTAGACGTAAGTAAAAATATGTACTGACTTTATTATCTGAATCTACGCTGTGAAAGCAGTTATTGCGTAACAACTTGCTTACCTACAACCCTGCGACTCAATGATAATTTGAGCGTCG
>JALRIJ010000226.1 GCA_023255485.1 Flectobacillus sp. | reverse complement strand
AAGCCGTATCCGATTATATCTGCGAAGCAAAAGGAGGCGAAGGCTGTGTACGTGAATTTGCCGAATTGATAATTACTTCCAAACTATCATAAAACATTCATGCCTTGACCCCAAGGCATCTTATCGCTAACAATTTAAGCGTCCCCGTGGGGGTCAGGGGGCTTCTTTATACCATGAAAAACGTTCAATTAAACACAGGAAGAATCATTGGTGAAGGACAGCCTTCATACATCATTGCCGAAATCGGTATCAACCACAACGGTTCAATCGACATCGCTAAGAAACTAATCGACGAAGCAGTAGCTGCCAAAGCGGATGCCGTGAAGTTTCAAAAACGTACTCCTGAGTTGTGCGTACCTTTAGACCAATGGGAAATCCAACGTGATACGCCTTGGGGTCGTATGTCGTATATCGACTACAAACGTAAAACAGAATTTGGTGCGGTAGAATATTCTATCATCGACCAATATTGCAAAGAAAGAGGCATCGACTGGTTCGTTTCTCCTTGGGATGTTGACTCGGTTGACTTTATGGAGCAATTCGATACGCCTATCTACAAATTGGCATCGGCTTCGTTAACCGATTTAGAGTTAATTGAAAAAATTCTAAAAACAGGTCGTCCTTTGATGATTTCTACGGGTATGTCCACTCAAAACGAAATCGTAAATACGGTTAAATTCATCAACGAATTTGATGCAAATTACCCCTTAATGATTGCTCACTCAACATCGGCATATCCGTGTCCATTAGAGCAATTAAACTTAAAAATGATTACGACCTTGAAAGGTATGTTCCCTGGAACACCAATCGGTTATTCTGGTCATGAAACAGGTTTATCAACAACCGTTGCTGCTGTCGTAATTGGTGCTACTTTCGTAGAACGTCACTTTACATTAGACCGTGCGATGTGGGGTTCTGACCACGCTGCTTCGGTTGAACCACAAGGTTTAGCTCGTTTAGTACGTGATATTCATGACGTAGAATTAGCTTCTGGCGACGGTGTTAAAAAAGTATATGACGCTGAAATCGGTCAAATGAAGAAATTAAGAAAACACATTTCTGCTGAGTATAGTGCTTAATTAATGTGTAATGCGTAATGATGAATGAGTAATGATGAATGGGTAATGTATTCATCATTAGGTATTAACCATTACGCATTACTCATTAACCATTACTCATTAACCATTACGCATTAAAAACTTGTTATACATTTTCATTGCTGCATTCTTTGAAGCTGCTTGGACTTTTTGCCTTAAATTTTTAAGTTTCAAAGACATCAAGAGCCTTCCTTTCTCCCATTACTTTACACTTGAAGGATTTCAAGTGCTTTCTCCGCTATTGGGCTATATTCTCTTTGGGGTGGGCAATATCTATTTCTTTGCCCTCGGGATGAAACAAGTGCCTACCGCAACCGCTATGGCCGTTTGGACAGCCACTACCTTAATTCTCATCAAAATTGCAGAATTGTATCTTTTCGACGGTAAACTAAACTGGTCAGAAGCCTTTTTTCTCTTACTCATCACCATTGGTATTATTGGACTGAAAGTGGTAGCGAGTGAATAAAAAAACGATGCAATAAAATCGCATCGTTTTGAAATAGAACCACTTTTTATGTGCTATCTTGATAGGGAAGAGGTTGTTAAGCGTACTCAATAGTTTAGAAGGGAAAAATTAGTAACTGACATAGCTGTTAGTAAACGAACCATCGTCGAATAAATCAATGATGGCATAACCCGCTTCGGTGTGTTGGTATTTGCCAAACCACCAACGACCCGATACTGCACCGTTACAGCAATAGGAAACATCGTTATAATCTACTCGGTCGTTTAGGTGAATATGTCCTGAAACAGCCAATTTTACATTTTTATGTTCGTGAAAAAGATTGGCAATTTTCTTAGAGTCCGTGTGCATCCAACTCCCTGGAATATCCCAACGTCCTTCTTTTAAGTTATCGCCATCAAAAAAGACACAAGCAGCCAAAATTGGAATATGCGAAATCACCATCGTATTTTTGGTGGCAGCGTGTTGTTTCAAATCGTGTTCTAACCACTCATACTGAGCGTCGTCTAAGTGAGCGGTGTACCAAGACCCGTCCTTTTTCTTTTGAACACTATCCAACATCACAAAATGCCAATCTTTATTATCAAAGCTATAAAAAGACTTGTCTATGCCCAACTCATCCATTGCCCATTTTTTGCCATCGTCAAAAGACTGGTTGCTATCGCCTTCACAGCAAATATCATGGTTGCCAATTCCTTGAATGATGGGTAAACCATTTTCACTTTTTAAGACTTCATTAAACAAGTCCCACTGCTTTTTTACGTTATTATGTTTGTGCTTATGTGCGTCCAAAATACAGTCGCCTGAGTTAATGATTAAATCAGGCTTAATATCCAAGCCTTGGATATGATGTAAGCAACGTTCAAAGCCTTTAGCAGCTCCAATAATCGGGTGAATATGCACGTCCGTTATGTGGGCTACTCGCAACACACGTTTAGGCGTTTTGGGCGTTGGCGTATTTGCCTTTGATAAACTAGGAATGGAAAGACTTCCTGCCGTTAAGGCCAAGTTACGTAACAAATCTCTTCTTTGCATTGTCTCTTAAATTGGTTATGCAAAGTTCAAAATTTAATGTAAGTTGATGGTTTGTAGATAATTAAGTATTTATGAACTTTAAATAAGTAATGTAACCTTATTGTTAGTAGAGGGCACGTAACTAAGCTTATTTATCCACAAAATTTAACATTGGATAGCTGTTCCTTTTGCTTACTTTTGCGTCCCCATATTAAATTAATGTTAAGAACATGGCCACAATCCTTAGAAATTTCAATGAAGAAACTGCTTTAGTGCAGGTATATGACTACGAAGAGCAAGTAAATGATTTGACCCGTGAAGCCTTCGGAACGGATTTTACTTGGGGTATCGCAATGGCGGCATTCCAAAATGAGGGAGCATGGGATAAAGATGGAAAAGGCGAATCTATTTGGGATCGTTTTACTCATAAAAGAGGAAAAATAAAAGACCGAAGTAATGCGGAGGTAGCCACCGACTTCTACCACCGTTTTGAAGAGGATATTCAACATACCAAGGCATTAGGCTTTAATACCTTTCGCTTTTCGATTTCTTGGTCACGTATTTTGCCTAATGGTATTGGGCAAATTAACCGTGCTGGCTTAGAGTTTTATCATCAACTTGTCGACAAATGCCATGAGTATGGTTTAGAACCATGGGTGACGCTATATCACTGGGACTTACCGCAAGCCTTAGAAGATATGGGCGGTTGGACAAACCGTGAAATTATCGACTGGTTTTCGGAATACTGTGAAATCGTTACAGAAGAGTTTGCTCATAAAGTCAAATACTGGATGGTCTTGAACGAACCCGCTGGCTTTACAGGATTGGGTTACATGACTGGCTACCATGCTCCTGGGCGTATGGGGATGAGTAACTTTTTGCCCGCTGTGCATCATACTGCTATGTGTCAGGCAGAGGGAGGAAGGATTATTCGTAAAAATATTCCAGAGGCGATTATTGGAACGACCTTTTCATTCTCACACGTGGAAGCTCATCGTCCGCACAAGCACGCAGACGTAGCGGCTGCCAAACGGATTGATGCCCTCATGAATCGTCTTTTCTTAGAACCTGCTTTAGGTTTGGGTTATCCTGTGGAAGAATTACCTTTTCTGAAAACGATGGTGAAAAAATACGTCCATGAAGGCGATATGGAGCGTTTAGCGTTTGACTTGGACTTTATTGGCGTACAGAATTACTTCAAAATTGTGGCTAAAAATGCGTGGTGGATGCCCTATATTAACGCCACAGAGGTGAAACCACATAAACGTCAGGTAACAAATCTAACGGAATTAGGTTGGGAAATTTCGCCTGATGGAATGTACGAAACCTTGAAACAAGTAGGGGCGTATCCACAAGTAAAGCAAATCGTTGTAACTGAAAATGGAGTGGCTTTTGAAGACCATCTGACCGAAGATGGACGAGTACACGATTTAAAACGTACTCAGTTTTATCATCATTATTTATTAAATGTTTTAAAAGCCAAACGAGAAGGGGTGAAAGTCAACGGCTATTTGGCATGGACGCTCACCGATAATTTTGAATGGACAGAAGGTTTTAAACCTCGTTTTGGACTAATTCACGTCGATTTCAAAACCCAAAAGAGAACCTTAAAAGATTCTGCTTTATGGTTTCAAGGCTTGCTGAGGAGGTAGGTTTTGCACTAGTTATCGCTCACCCTGACAGCGGTCAACTACCCTGTCAGGGTTGAAGCTATTTTTTACTTAGTGCCTTTATCAAGCTTTTGTAATAATTCCAAAATTAATTTTTGTTGAGCTTGGTTTTGCGTTTCTAAGGCTTCCACTTTTTGGGCTAATTCTTTCACAGAATTGATAAGCGGCAATACAAAATCACCATAAGCAAGGTTGCGTGTTTTTTGTTCATTATCATCAATGATTAAACCGCTGAAATTCTGACCTAACTCTTTCAACGTTTCTTCTACATCCTGAGCAATTAAGCCATTGCGAGTACGTTGTTTCGGGTCATTTTTGTAGGAATAGGTAGCAGTTTTCAGTTGTTTTACAAAAGCCAACCCCAAAGCATCCGAATACTGGATATTATCTTTCATTCTACGGTCAGAGTAATTTGTCCAGTTGGCATAGCCACCAATCGAATTCACCGAACTATTTCCGATGACGACTTTGTTGCTGGCATCAACAATGGCACTATCTCCAATGGCGGTAGCGTTGGTTAAGTTATCGGCTGAAACGTTGGCATAAGCACCTATTAGCGTCAATAGTTTTCCCGCTGTATTATTAGTTGCTGTTTGAGTTCCAATTGCCGTATTGTAGGACCCCGTACTGTTAAATTGTAATGCAGCAGAACCGAAAGCAATATTTCCATTTCCTGATGAGTTAGATAATAGAGAATAATTTCCAAAAGAATTATTATTACTTCCAGTTGAATTATAATAAAGGGACGATAGTCCAAAAGCACTGTTAGATATTCCTGTGCTATTTGTTACTAAAGCTTGAGAACCAAAGGCATTGTTACTATTTCCTGTTGTATTTGCTTGAAGAGAACGATAACCAAAAGCACTATTTTCGACTCCCGTACTGTTTGATTGGAGTGAATAATTACCCATTGCATTATTCATAAAACCTGTAGTATTTGCAAAAAGTGCATAACGTCCAAAGGCATTATTGT
>JALRIJ010000225.1 GCA_023255485.1 Flectobacillus sp. | reverse complement strand
ATCGAAGAGGAGGCATAGGCAATGTATTTTGTAGGAGATATTCCCAATGAGAAATGTAAGGCATCACTCTATCGTTGGAACGGAAAGTTTTTCTTAAAATTTGAAACGCCCGACATGGAACAAACCTTTAAGATTTCAGAAACCGATGTTTCTGGTGAGGAGGAGGTTAAAGCCTTTGTGACGGAAGAGTTTCTAGAAAAAGTCGTTAAACGCTTTGAAAGTATGTATCAAGACATGGGAGAGGCTTTGAACGGTTTCTAATAAACGTCGCACGGATGCTATTCGTGCGACGTTTATTTTTGTATAAAAAAAGGTTTAGAACAATGTTCTAAACCTTTTTGCACTATGCCTAAGTAGTTATAATTAAATCCTTATTTTGGAATCAATGCAATAAGTAATCATTTTTTTGAGAAGTCTGCTAGGGATAACAGGCTTTGTAATGTAATCGTTCATGCCCACATTCATGGCTTTTTCTCGGTATTTGTCTTCCGAATAAGAAGTCAGAGCAATGATAGGTAAATCTGGATATTGGTTTCTGATAATCTCAGAAGCTGTAAATCCATCCATTTTATCCATCTCTAAATCCATTAAGATAAGATTGTAGGTATCATGCTTTAATTTTTCAATGGCTTCAATACCGTTTTCTGCGTAAGAATATTTTACTTTCCAACGGGTTAATAATTTGCCTACAATCTTAATATTGATACTGTAATCGTCTACAATTAAGATATTTAAACCGCCTACTCGTTGAATATCATTGAGAGAAGTTGTTTCTAAAGGCTGTTCTTCTCCTTCTTTAGTCGAAAGGAAGAACAGAATTTGAGATTCGTTTTGCTTAATTTGATTCTCAATAAAATCAGAAATTGCTTCTACGTATTGCGGATTAACTTCCCCTTGTTGCTTTTCATTACTGATGTTATTGACTTGGTTGATGAGCTTTCTTAATGCTTGTTCTCTTTTTTCATTTTCTTTAGCTAGCATTAAAAAGATTCTACTATCGTTCAAGGTAATAATTCTTCTTGCAAAGGCATTTTCTCTTTCAAATGTTTGGAAAGCATTGTCAATGGCATTCAAAAAAGGAGATAGACTTTCGTCTGCTTGTTGTTGGGTAGATAGTAGGGTATCTACGTGTTTTTTTAGAGCAGGGTGTGTTATTAATTGCATAAAAATGGTAAGTAAGGATTTCGACATGCTTAGATGTCTTTATGTAAGTAGTGTGTTATTGTTAAAAGTGTGTAAGTAAAAATACTTACTAGTGGTCAAAATTATGCCTAAATATCTTTACAACCAAAAAATGAATACTCTTAATTAAAATAATATTATTTTTTGCTTAAAATTATATTAAAAATACTATTTAATAGTCTAATAAGTAAAGATTATATTGGTTAATTATTTTTAAAATTCTTCTTGAATATTCTTCAATCGAGAGAGTTGAGTACCCATTTTCAATTAATTGTTCAATAAAATGAATAGCTGCTCTTTCTTTACTGATACCATTGTCGAGATCTTGCTGGTAAGTTTTGATGACACTCGTATAGTTTTTTTTCCATTTTCCCGTTTGATGCAAGAGCACCTCTTTTATAAAGAATTCAATACAACTTTCTTTAGAACTAAATTTTTTATACCAATTACCTTCCTCTTGTTTGTCATAAAGGTAAGAATCTGAGTGATTTGTACACCAATCTTTTAAACCAAAGAAGTTATTAGCTTTAAGAGCTAACTCACTAGTTCCATAGCCACTCTCTAGTATAGCCATTGCGACAATAGCACTAGTAGGTAATTTATATTGCTCACTGTAGGAAGCGACAATTGGTATCACATCATTTACAAATGAATTGTTTGTAATTAAAGATTCTTTCTTATTTTTGTTAGGATTGTCAGGCTCTTCTTTGGAAGCAACAGGGGTTTCTTCTTCACGACTACCATTAGCAGGAGGGTACATCAGTAAAGAGGAAGCGGTTTGTTTTTTTGAGATGGTAATTGTTCCAGAAAAAGAGTAAATAAACCGATTTGTGGAGTAAATCATAAATTGAAGGGTTTTCGTTCCTTCTGTGTTGAATCGTAACTGTACTGCTGCCATTTTATTATTGATAACCACCTGTCCTATCTTATAGTTGTTTAAGAGGATGTTAATTTTGTCTATGTTCTCTTTTGTTTCAAAAAAGAAGGGAATCGTCGTTTGATTAGGAAGAATAGTTACGTAAATAACATGGACGGAGGATTCGTCTTTTTTGGCATAGAGGTGGGAGCCAATGAGACAAAAAAAGATCAATAGTGGTACAAGCCATGTATTGTATAATGGTATCATATTATCACAAGGTTTTTAGAATAGGACCGTGTACCTCGGTACACAGCCCTATAACTGGTTGGCAGTTAGGTAATTTTATATTTTGTGTGTTAGTAATATAGTAAGGATTATATATTGGTAATATATTTTGCCATATCACAAAGAATTATATACCTTTGTAGCTAATTCTTATACAAATGTAGCAAAAATATTTGCCATCAACATAAATAAATTGAAATTTTTTATGGCTATAAAAGACAGAATACTGTATCTTGCTGAAAATAAAGGGATTAGTAAGCAAAAATTTTTTCAAGAATTAGAACTGAATTACGGAAATTTCAAAGGAAATGCAAAGAAATCAGCATTAAGTACTGATTCTTTAGTTAAAATATTGTCCAAGTATCCTTCTGTTAGTCCCGATTGGCTACTATTCGGAAAAGGAGTAATGGAAAAAACGGAAGAGGAAATCGTTGTCGGAGAGGGTTCGTTAGCACTGAAGGAGAATTCTTTATTACACGAACAAGAATCAGAAGAAATTAATTTATTGATTGCCAAATCGAAAATAGAATCTCTAGAGCGAGAAAATCTCTTATTGAGAGAGATGGTTGCATTGTTGAAGGGAAATAGATAAAAGTAGCGTATTATAAAAAAGGGATTTATCATATTTATGATAAATCCCTTTTTTATAGAGTAACAATAGAGAGCCTTATAAAAATAACCATTTTTTATAAAGAGCCAATTGTGTTGGAGTGGCTCCTACGATAGGTTCGAGAGCAAAGTCTTTTTTAGGATTTCGAGTTAAGGTTACCTTAAACGATTTTTCTAAACCATCTCTTTTTACCTTAATATCTAGTACATCACCTACCTTTTTAGTTGTCATAAATTTAGCTAAGTCCTCTATTTTTGCTCCATCAATGCTGATAATTTCGTCGCCATAGTTTAATCCGTCATTATAGGCAGGAGAATTTCGTTGGATACTAGTAATTTTTAAACCACCCCCTCTGAATTCTGCTCCAAGGTAAGGGGTATTTGTGTTTGCATTTTTATCAACCATTGTCATCCCTACCGAAGCAAAATATTCGTTATATGGAATTGTCTCTGTTCCGAATATGTATTTTTGAAAGAATGTATCTAGTTTCTTGCCTGCAATGAATTCTACCGCTTTTTGTAATTCTTCGTCGCTAAATCCTCTACCTAGTTTTTGATAATATTCCTTATATAAATAACGCATCACATCGTCTAGGCTTTTAGTTCCTTGAGTCGAGCGTAAAATCTCTAAGTTTAATATACCTCCTAAAACGGCACCTTTGTCATAATAAGAAACGGTGCTATTACGAGAGTTTTCATTCGGACGATAATATTTAATCCAAGCATCCCAGCTAGATTCAGCAACCGATTGCACTTGATTACCTGTTTGATTTTCGATAAAATTAACATCTTCTAAATAAGCAGTTAAGTATTCTTGTTCTGTCATCAAGTTAGCACGGCGGAGGATATAGTTTTGGTAAAAGCTCGTACAACCTTCCGAAAACCATAACAAGTGCGTGTAGTTTTCATTTTCATAATCAAATGGCCCAAGTGCTTTCGGACGGATACGTTTTACATTCCATAAGTGAAAATATTCGTGAGCAATTAAGCTTAAAATATCTTGGTATCCTTTAGCCGATTGGTAAGCAGTGCGAGTTACTTGACAAGTGGTAGAGTTTAGGTGTTCTAGTCCACCCCCTCCAGCAGCCAAGTTATGAATAAGGAAGGTATAATCTTTACAAGGATGCTCTCCCACCACACTTCTTGCTGCTTCACATACTTTTTGGATGTCGTTGGTAACTTTCGTATCGTCAAAACTAGCTTCTCCATACATGGCAACGGTGTGAGGAATTCCCTTGAGGTTAAACGAAAGTATTTTTTGATTACCAATTTCAATCGGAGAGTCAATCAGGTTATCTAAATTCTGAGCTTCGAAACGATTATTACCCAATGCTTTTAACCCTGTCGAAATGGTTGACCATGTTTTATAGGGCTTAATTTGCAGCGTTGAAGGATTATTTTTCCAATCATTTACATAGACCAATACACTGGCAGGATTCATATAACCATGCGAAGCATCGACAAAGGAGGTACGAACAGACAGCTCATTGGCGTAAACTTTGTAATTTAGAGTCAATTCGTTGGTCGTTGTTGGAAAATAGACTCTCCACGTATTTTTATTTATTTTTTCTGATTTTAATCCTTTCTGGGCAGAGGAGGCTTTTAATGCTTCTACATTTTTGGCATATTCACGAATAAGATAAGAACCTGGAGTCCATACAGCCATTTTAAAATCAAGAAATCCTTGTTGTTTTGTTTTGGCATCAAGGTGAGAAGCTTTTACTTCAATGTCAAAGTAGTGCGTATGGGGCTCGTCCATCGAAATGACGTATTCGATTTTAGGAAGTTGGGCAAAAAGGCTAGTTGTCAAGAACAGCCCTACGAGTAAAAAAGCGAGTTTTTTCATAATTTCTTTTGAGAAATATTCGTTCTTATTTTGTTGATATTACGTAATTCAACAAATTTATGTTACAAAAGAGTATCATAAAACTATTTAGGAACATATTTGTATCTTTGTGCCTTTTGAGGCAGTACAAAAGGAAAAACCCTACCTTATCAAATAGACATGATGCTACCAAACCTAATCCATTGGTTTGCCACCTCATAAAAACATAACGAAACACGTATCAGATGAAAAGAATCTCTTCATTAGTTTGCCTGACAACCCTGTCAACTTTTTTCATTCCAGAACATCAGGCAACAGCTCAGAGTACCCTAAGCTATACAGACGCATCCATCCATTTTCGAAATGGGCGTGAGTATTTTGAGTCAAGAAATTATGAAGCTGCCAAGACTGAGTTCGCCCAGTATTTACAAACTGAAAAGTCAATCCTTGAAAAAAACGATGGTAATCA
>JALRIJ010000224.1 GCA_023255485.1 Flectobacillus sp. | reverse complement strand
GAATAAGCTAAAAACCATTAGTATCACTCAGTTTGAAGTAAGCGACGAAAACTTTTTAATTCGTTATGAAGATTTATTCACAAACAAAACCTATCATTACAGAGTTTTCATGGAACATGAGCAATCCTGTTAGCTTTTCCCTTTCAGGAAAGCCTTTTAGCATTGTTTCTCCAGTTGCATTTGAATACATTACGAACAGTGCTAATTAACTATATGCCAACAATCGTCTCAATCGGAACAGCAAGCCCTGACCATCAACACCGTCAGCGTGATATTATGGATTTCATGTTAGAAACATTAAATCCAGATGAAAAAACACGTAAACTTCTCCACGTACTGTACCAACGCAGCGGTATTGACAAGCGTTACTCTGTTCTTCAAGATTTTTCTTTACCTGCACACGAACGCCCCTATTTCAGGCCCAATAGCCCAAGTCCTTCTATTGAGCAACGCATGGCAATTTATACACCCACAGCGGTAGTTCTCTCGTTAAAAGCCATTCAGAACTGTCTAAAAAACGTCGATTCAAGCGAAATAACGCATTTAATCACCGTCACTTGTACAGGACTTTCCGCTCCAGGACTTGATATTTTACTAATGCAAGCACTCCAATTACGTCCAGACATTGTGCGTACTTCTGTCAATTTTATGGGATGCTATGCCGCCATTCATGGACTAAAACTAGCCGATGCCTTTTGCAAAGCAAGCCCCAATGCTAAAGTCTTAGTGGTATGTACCGAATTGTGTACGCTTCATTTTCAACAAGCAACTGATTTAGATGCCCTTTTATCTTCTACCCTTTTTGCAGATGGCTCTGCGGCTTGTTTAGTAACTAGCGATACTGGCGAGGGATTATGTATCCATGAATTTTATGCACAAGTTGCCCTTCAAGGGAAAGCAGACATGGCATGGAATTTATCTAGTACTGGCTTTTTAATGGCACTAACCAACCATGTACCCCAACTTGTTAAAACAGAAATAAATGGACTACTGAACAAAGCACTCGAAAAAGTAGCCCTTCGACAAGAAGATATTAGACATTGGGCTATTCACCCAGGAGGAAGAAACATTGTAGAAGCCGCCCAACAAGCCCTTCATTTACCTGATGAAGCATTATTACCTGCTTACCAAGTACTACATGACTACGGCAATATGTCATCTCCCACGATTTTATTTGTGTTGAAAGAAATCATGGAAAAAGCTCAGCATCAAGAGCCTATTTTTGCGGTCGCTTTCGGGCCTGGAATTACAATGGAGAGTATCGTATTGAAAAAAGTATAGCGAGCAACCATCAATAAACAACCTTAAAACGATGAATTTTAATCAACGTTCTTACCAGTCCGAATTATTGGATAATGACCATATTCCTCAAGCAGATTTATATCAAAATTTACGAGAGTTAGATTTTATCAATACCTATCTCAGCGGGCATGACGTAGTGCTGGCAGGCTTACGACATTTTCGTAAGCACTTTCATCAGCGACTTACAATATGCGAAATTGGCAGTGGTGGTGGCGATAACCTCCGTGCCATCTTGAAGTATGAAAAAAAGCAGCAACACGAAGTCAATTTAATCGGAGTTGATTTAAAGCTCGACTGTATTGCGTTTGCCCAACAAACAGATGTAACAAAATTAGGGTACTCCGCCATTCAATACCAATGTGCCGACTACCGTTTTGCTTCTTTTGAGACGAAGCCAGACCTTATTTTTAATTCATTATTTTGCCATCACTTTACAGACGAAGCACTTATAGAAATGCTTTGCTGGATGAATAACAATACCAACAAAGGTTTTTATATCTGCGACTTACATCGTCATCCGTTTGCGTATTATTCCATCAAATGGCTTACTCGTCTTTTTTCCAAGTCTTATTTAGTTAAAAATGATGCAGCCTTGTCCGTTCTTAGAGGATTTTCTCGTCAAGAATGGGTACAGCTTCTTGAAAAAGCAGGAATCAAACACTACACAATCCAATGGAAATGGGCTTTTAGGTGGCTTATTGTGGTTCATAAATAAGACGAGCTTATAGACGCACCCCTAAAATCTTCGCTCGTTCTAAAAACTGTAACTTGACAATGTCAATTTCAGGGTATTCAAACAGCATGATATTCAACACTCCTGCAAAGAAGGAAGCATCCTCTGTAAAATACGCCATAAAAGAGTTAGGGGAAGGATTATCGTTGCAATACACCATGTAACTCCGATAATTCATAGAGCCTAGCATACTTGTCTTTAATCGTTCCAATAACTGTTCGTACATCATTGGTTTATTTCGTAAAATTTTCAACGCTTCTGCCCTTCTTGCGTCTGAATAAGCGGCTCTTAGTTCTTCTTGTTGTTTTTCTAACTGCTTTTGCTCTTCTTTTAGGGCTTTTGCCTTGGCCTGCTTTAAGCGTTTTTCTTCTTTTCTTTGCTCTTCTTTCAGGGCTTGCTCATAGAATTCGGTATTGCGTACCATCTGATTGAAATAGCCTCCAATATTTCCAATTGGTTTATTGGCGTTTAGCTCACGTAATACATAGTCAAGTCCAAAATTGATTTGTTCTATTGGTAAGTCGCTAAACCACTTTTCAACGGTTTGAAGGGTAATGCCATACGCTTTTACTTTGTCAAACAACAGACTGACGGATTCATTTGACGGAGCAGGCACAAGCATGGGCTCTATCCAAGTGCTTAGACTTGCTGTTTCTCCTAAAAGGACATCGGTAATAGCTGAACCATTTTTGAGAATGGTAAACTCAATGACTTCTACCTTTTTCCCATTTTTGATTTCTTTGAATTCAAAATAGATTTCAGCATTTTGTTCGAGCTCTTTACGGGCTTGTTCTATTACCTTTTTCTTGAAATCAAAGTAATTCTTATAACGACTCGATAAGCCTAGAATGCTTTTGAGTTCTTCTATTTCAAATTTGAATTTACCAAATCGCTCGTACTCCTTACAGAACTCGTAAAACCGCATAGCGTAAATGCTGTCTAATTGAAGAATATTACGAATGTCTAATACCGTAAAATTTTCTTTTATCTGTAGTAAAAAAGGATGTAAAGCTTGGGGTATTTCAAGGGTAAAATAGCCTTCATCTTTGTAGTAAACGAAGGCACTAATCAGGTTGGCATCAAAGGTTATTTTATTATTGGAGAAGAAAATCCGCTTCTCTCGCATCTTCATGGCTTCTTTCTCTACGTAAGCATAAATGTTATTACTATTGATGCCCGTGAGTTTTTGAAAGTCTTTTACGGTAATTTTGATAATAGGAATGGAGTCTTTTGCTTGATCAATACTGGCTATCATGTGTAGAAATATTTTCATCTGAATAGCTGAAATATCAAACTTTGCGTTGATTATCGGATTACCTTTGATAATCCGATAGGGATCTTTTGATATAGCATCAAGTGCTTTGTCTCTTTTCTCTTCTTTTTTCATGGTTCTGTTCATTTCAGGCATAGTCTTTCAAAAACGACTTAGGTCTTCCACTAGTAGTTATAACGCAACCTACGAACTTTTATTGAAAAAAAGAAAAAACAGCTAAAAAGCGGTAGAGATTTTCAAGATGACCCCATAAAAGTAGTTTTATGACTTATCCACATTCAACCCCATAAAGGTCGTTTTATGACCCCACAAAAGTAGTTTTACCACCCCATAAAAGTAGTTTTACCACCCCATAAAGGTCGTCGATACACCCCATAAAAGTAGTTTTATCACCCCATAAAGGTCGTTTTAGCCCTATTTAATGAATTATAAATCAATTAGTTACGGAGGCTGAAAGAATTAAAAGAATTAAAAAGAATTAAAAGACAACAAAGTAAATTTTGGCTGTTTTTATTATTACTTTTTTCTATTTAGTTTAAAAATAGACTGTTTTTTTAGAAAAGAAAAGAATAAGCCGTAACCCCATAAAAGTCGTTTTATGTTTTTTTACATGTAATACTTTAAAAGGTACTTGTAATTTTTACTTGTTATTTTTTGTAATGCGTTTGCATGAATGTAGTTGTGTAAGTCAAGTGAATCTTATTGTCGTTCGGAGATTTTTTTTGAGATGTTAGGCCACCAAGTTGAGAAATAGATAGATAAACTCCTCTAAGTAGTTTATCTTGGTTTTTTCCGAGGAATGAAGAACGATGAACGAAGTGCTTACCCCATAAAAGTCGTTTTATGGAAAGCTACTTGTTGCAGCCTACCCCATAAAAGTCGTTTTATGAGTATGCTTAAAAAGGAAAATTCGTTAGTTTTATTTTTAAGCAAATGTATTAATATTGATACATTTATTTATATTTGTATTAAATATGATACTAATAAATTCTGATAATGATAACGCAAGAATTAATCATCAAGTTTTTACGACATAACCCTTCTCTCTCTGTTTTATCTGTAGAAAAAGAAGCTGGCTTAGCTAAAGGAACTTTATCAAAAGCGATTTCTGGAGAACGAAACTTAAATGAACGTCACCTCTCGGCCCTATATCCCGTATTCTCAAAGTATGGATACTCGCCAACCTTATACGAAAATGCACGAGTAATTTCCATCATTAATCACAAAGGAGGCGTAGGTAAGACAACCACGACGGGTTCGTTAGGAGAAGCCTTGGCACTGAAAGGTTTTCGAGTATTACTAATCGATATGGATCCTCAGGGAAATTTATCGCAAATCTTAGGAATTGATAATCCTGAAAAACAAGTAGTTGATGCGTTGTTGAAGCAAGATGAATTGCCCGTAATAGAGATTTCAACGAATTTACACCTCGCTCCTTCCGATATTGATTTAGCAAAAGCCGAAATAGAGTTGATTATTTCTTTGGGAGGTGTTTCGAGATTGAAGAATAAGCTGGTGCCCTTAATGGACAAGTATGATTATATATTACTAGATTGTCCCCCGTCTTTAAATGCGTTGACTTCGTCTGCTTTAATTGCCTCTAAAAGCTGTTTGATTACCTTGCAACCCGAGATTTCAGCAGTAAAAGGATTAAACTCCCTATTGGATAGAATCATCGAAGTGCGTTCAAGTTGGAATCCGTCCTTAGAAATTGATGGAATTGTGTTTACGATGGTCAAGAAAAACTCAGTTCATGATGGCGTAAAAGAACACGTGCGTGAAAGCATGGCTCAATTCAGAGTTTTTAATACCGAAATAAAACACCTAGTTGATTTCCAGAAAGCACAGGTCGAACAAAGTACGATTAGTAAGTTTGCCGAAAATTCAGAGGCAGCACGTCTTTACCGTGATTTTTCTGAAGAGTTCATTCAATATTTAGAAGTCGTTAAATAA
>JALRIJ010000223.1 GCA_023255485.1 Flectobacillus sp. | reverse complement strand
AATTTCGTACAAAAATAGCAAAGTATCAACTTATATTTTTTGCTTTTTAGAAGACTAGAAAAATTACACCAACAGCCTAAAAACAAAAAAGCCTCTTTTCAGAGGCTTCCAATTTGCTTGTCAAAAAGTGACTATCCTAAATATGTTTTAAGAGCTTTACTTCTTGAAGTGTGTCTTAATCGACGAATTGCTTTTTCCTTGATTTGACGTACACGTTCACGAGTTAAGTTAAATTTTTCACCAATTTCCTCCAACGTCATAGCGTGTTCTCCATTCAATCCAAAATACAAAGTAACTACATCCGCTTCACGCTGTGTCAACGTGGATAAAGCTCTTTGTACTTCACGACGAAGAGAGTCGTTAATCAAACCTGAATCGGGCTTATCTTCTCCATCATTTTCTAATACATCTAGCAACGAGTTTTCTTCTCCTTGTACAAATGGTGCATCCATTGATACGTGACGACCAGAGATTTTTAAGGTATCGACAACTTCGCCCGTAGTGATTTCTAACACTTCTGCTAGTTCTTCAGGAGTTGGTTCACGCTCGAATTTTTGCTCTAATTCAGAAAATGTTTTAGAGATTTTGTTTAATGAGCCTACACGGTTCAACGGCAAACGTACAATACGAGATTGTTCTGCCAATGCTTGAAGGATTGATTGACGAATCCACCATACCGCATACGAAATGAATTTAAAACCACGAGTTTCATCAA
This sequence comes from Flectobacillus sp., assembly GCA_023255485.1. GTDB lineage: Bacteria > Bacteroidota > Bacteroidia > Cytophagales > Spirosomataceae > JALRIJ01. The sequence continues at coordinate 4,555 of JALRIJ010000223.1, read as the reverse complement.
AACGTTGAGCCGCTTTAATCAAACCTAAGTTTCCTTCATTAATTAAATCTCCTAAACTTAAACCTTGATTCTGATATTGTTTTGCTACAGAAACCACAAAACGAAGGTTAGCCTTCGTCAATCTTTCTAAAGATAGTTGGTCCCCTTCACGAATTTTCTGAGCTAAAATCACTTCCTCATCCGGTGTGAGCAAATCCACCTTGCCTATTTCTTGCAAATACTTATCAAGCGACTGACTTTCACGGTTGGTAATCTGCTTACTAATTTTTAGCTGTCTCATATTGTGCTACTTGTTATTAGTAGGTTAACTATATTTCGTTGATGACTCAAAAAGGACGTTAACTAATTTCATACTCAGTTTTGTAGGATTTTGTAGAAACAGCTAAGATTTGTTTATCTACCTTATGCAAACTGACTCGTTTAATCACTTAAAGTCCAAATACCAAGCTTTAAAATAAAGAACATATTCTTTATATATAAAACTTGGTAATTGTATTTTTAGTTCATCATTTTATAAATTGACAATCTCCAATTCAAAATGAATACTTATTTTGATTCTGACTTCTCTGGCTTAGGAAGCAACGCTTTTCTTGATAAACGGTACTTACCTGTTTTCTTATCGATTTCGATTAGTTTAACTTTAACTTTTTCACCGATTTCAAGAACACCATCCATCACTTCTACACGTTCCCATTTAATTTCTGAGATGTGTAATAAACCGTCTTTACCTGGTAAGAATTCAACGAAAGCACCAAATGGCATAATTGATTTCACAACGCCATCATATACTTCGCCTTCTTCTGGTAAGGTTACGATACCTTTAACCATTCTAACAGCAATATCCATTGATTCTTTGTTAGCCGAGAAGATTGATACATATCCGCCGTCTTCTTTTTCCTCAATTGTAACGGTTGCTCCTGATTGCTTCTGAATATCTTGAACAATTTTACCACCTGGCCCGATTACTGAACCAATTTGGTCTTTCATAATCTTGATAACCGTAGCTCTTGGAGTTTGTGGTTTGTAATCTTGTCTTGGTTGAGAAATGGTTTCTTTCATTTTACCCAAGATATGCAAACGACCTTCTTTTGCTTGGTTCAATGCTTCTGCCAATACTTCATACGAAAGGCCATCTACTTTGATGTCCATCTGACAAGCTGTAATTCCTTTTTCAGTACCCGTTACTTTAAAGTCCATATCTCCCAAGTGATCTTCATCACCTAAGATGTCAGACAATACAGCGTATTTACCTGTTTTTGAATCAGAAATTAAACCCATTGCAATACCAGAAACTGGTGCTTTAATCGGAATACCTGCATCCATCAACGCCAATGTTCCTGCACAAACCGTTGCCATTGAAGACGAGCCGTTTGATTCAAGAATATCAGAAACTACACGAATTGTATATGGATTATCAGCATCAGCAGGTAATACTTTTTTCAAAGCACGCATCGCTAAGTTACCGTGTCCAATTTCACGACGACCTGGGCCTCTGTTTGGTTTCACTTCACCAGTCGAATAACCAGGGAAGTTATAGTGTAACATAAAACGATTATAACCCGATACCATCGCTTGGTCAATCATTTGTTCGTCCAAACGAGTTCCTAAGGTAACCGTTGTTAACGATTGTGTTTCGCCACGTGTAAATACAGATGAACCATGCGGAGTTGGTAAATAATCTACTTCACACGTAATTTGACGAATTTCGTTCAATTTACGTCCATCTAAACGATATCGTTCGTTCAATACTAATTGACGAGCGGCTTCTTTTTCGATGTCATGGAAATACCATTTCGCCAATGTTTTATCAACCGTTGAGTCTTCAGGTAATGAAGCGAAGTATTCGTCTTCAATTGCTCTGAAACCATCTCTACGTCCGTGTTTGCTCGGATTCGCTAATTTAGCCACTTCATAATAACGGTCAAAATACGTATCCCAAAGTGATTTACGTAATTCTTCGTCATGTGTTTCGTGGTTATATTCTCTTTTTACGGTTTTACCAGCAGCGATTTCAAATGCTTTGATGCCTTCACATTGAATTTTGATAGCTTCGTGAGCTAATTTCAATGCTTCTAACATTTCAACTTCAGAAACTTCGTCGCCTTCGCCTTCTACCATCAAAATATCGTTTGAGTTTGCCGCAACGATTAATTCTAAGGTAGCACCTTTCAATTCAGAAATAGATGGGTTAATAACCAACTCACCGTTGATTTTAGCCACACGTACTTCTGAAATAGGGCCATTGAAAGGAATGTCAGAAACAGCAAGACATGCTGCAGCTGCTAGACCTACAAAAGCATCTGGCAAAATTTCAGCATCTGCTGAAATCATGTTAATCATCACTTGCGTATCTGCATGATAGTCAGAAGGGAATGTTGGGCGTAATGCACGGTCAACAATACGACTTACCAATACTTCATAATCAGAAAGTTTTGCTTCACGACGTAAAAAACCTCCAGGGATTTTACCTGCCGAAGCAAATTTTTCTTGATAATCTACTGATAAAGGTAAAAAATCCACCCCTTCTTTTGCCGTCTGACTTGATACCACTGTTGCCAATAGCATCAAATTTCCAGTTCTTACCACAACAGAGCCATCAGCTTGTTTTGCAAGTTTACCTGTTTCGATGGTAATTTCTTTACCATCAGGCATTGTGATTGTTTGTGTAATTATATTAAAAGACATATTTTTTTTGCTTAGTACCTTTTGAGTCAGACCATTTGGTCACCAAAGGATTTAATAGATTGCTGCTGAGAGGAAGAGTTCAACCCAAGCATTCGTTTCAGGTTTTTAAATTTCAAGCAAAACGTATTAGAGAGTTGTTTACGATTACATTCTATTTATAACGTAACTACAAACGGATTATTGTCTAAATCTATACTCAAAACGTAAGATTATTTAATCAAAAACTTGAGACGAAGAACAAAGAGAGTGGAAACGCAATCAGGGAATCTTAAAAGATTCCCTGATATGGAAAGATTACTTTCTAATGCCTAATTCAGCAATGATAGCACGGTAACGTGTAATATCTTTCTTGATTAAGTAATCAAGAAGAGCTCTACGCTTTCCTACCAATTTCAAAAGACCCAATGTTGTTGAGTGGTCTTTGTGATTTTTTTTCAAGTGTTGCGTCAAGTGATTGATTCTGTGTGTGAATAACGCAATTTGCGACTCTGCAGAACCAGTATCAATTTTAGACTTCGCTTTTCCGTGAGATTCAAAAATCCCTTCCTTTACTTCTGAAGTTAAATACATCTTCAACCAGTTTTAAAATGTTATAAAATTTGTAAACGTGCAAAATTAAGTATTTCTCACCGCATTAGCAAGCTATGCGGTGGCTTTTCTCAAATATTTTTCTCCGAACTTTGTCTTTAGGATGTTATCTTTCATCCGACTCCACAAAACAGCATACACATCTGACTCAAATAACCGAGAATCATTAATGGCTTTCTTTAAGAAATACATCCCTATCGCAAAAAGAATCACGTTAGACATCCATGCCCCTACTTGAACGATTACTTTGCCTTCCTTAGCCATCTTATCTCCTTGTTGTGTCATGACATACATTAAGATAAAGAAAGAAATTGCCAACACAACGGGCATTCCAAAACCTCCCTTTTTAATGATTGCTCCTAGAGGAGCTCCAATCAAAAACATAACAAAGACAGCGATTGCATTTGAAAACTTGTGATGCCACTCTAAATTTGTTTTATACATATCTTCCTCTCGAGTATTCAACGTAGCTTGGTTAGCATCTGAAAAAGATAACATATTTCTTGCCTGATTCAGTGCATAGTCAATTCCGATAATAGCAGGCTGCGTGCTCTTCTTCTTCACTAACATCTTTTCTATCCATTTCTTATCATTCTTCATCAGTTTCTTCTGGATAGAATCTAACGGCATTTGCGTATCCTTTAAGAAATAAGTAAAATACGAACGAGAAGATAAGAACATACTTTTCTTAACGTCTTTCATACTTGTTTTCAACGAATCTAAATCATGCGATAGTTCATTGATATTCATCATAATCTGGTGGTGCTTAAATTGATCTTCTTCTGTCTTATGCATATCAAATGCCTGAAGACTCATCACCACTTTACTCTTTTTGAAACCATGAGCTGCAAAATCTGTTTGATCTGCTCCTCCAGTACGATCAGCATCATCTAAATAATCATTACCATTGAAGAGTTCAAATACCAAATACTGCTTATTCATGATAACATACATAAGAGCAGAGTCTGCAAGGGTAACATGCTTGTTTCCATCATTCTGAGTATGATCATAGATAATGACATTTTTAAGCGTTTTGCCATCAGGAAACTTCTTCATCACCTTGATACTATAACCAGGTAGGTCATTATAAAAAATCCCTTCCTTAATATTAAGTGTTGTTTTGGTAGTTTTAATATCATAAAGCAAACGGTAGAATTTAAGGTTTGCCCAAGGCAAAGCAATATTATTAAACCAGAAGGCAAAACCGGTTACTAACATCGCAACGATTAAAACAGATCGCATGGCACGAAAAACAGATATTCCCGCACTTTTGATGGCAGTT
>JALRIJ010000222.1 GCA_023255485.1 Flectobacillus sp. | reverse complement strand
TCTTGGTGCAATACGTACTGAACGCATCCTTCTTCTTTTGTGGTAAGGCTTACTAAGTTGTGTAATCCTTGTTTTACTTCGTCTAATTTCTCTGCTTTTGCAGTTAGTTTTGCGGTAAGTGTAATCATGTTATTTATTTTAGGAGTCTAATGTTTAAGGTAAAAAGATGTAAGTAGTGATGCAAAATTATGAATTTTAAATTTTGGATTTAATGCACTAGCTATTTACAATAAAAAGAAATACCAACTAATTACCCTTGCCAGTGTCTCCACTGACAATTTCGAGTGATTTAGTTGTTTGTGAAGACACAAACAACGGCTTTCTGAGTTCTTCTTTAATCTTTACACTTTAAACTCATGAACAAGCGTTAACCGCTACGATTTATCGCTTAAAATAATTCTTTTTCTTCTTTGTTTTTGACATCGGACTTTCGCCGATTACTTTGTCGATGGCTGCTTGCTTAGGGCTTTTTAATAAGCGTTCTGCCAAATCTGGGCGATTCAATTTGTGCAGACGGTTACGAATCCAGCTCTTAAATTCGGGCTTATACCAGAAGAAATAATTGTTCTGGTTTTGCTTTTCCTCTTTCGTTTTTGCCGTTTTGATAGGCTGTAAGGTATAAGGATGCACACCCGAATAATAAATCACTTCGGCAACAGTCATTGGCGTTGGTGTAAAATCTTGCACCTGTTCCAATTGGAAACCTAAATCTTTGGTTTCAGCAGCAAGGTTGGCCATATCCGCTTCTTCACAACCTGGGTGCGACGAGATAAAATACGGAATTAGCGGTTGTTTTAGCCCGTGTTTTGCCTGAATCGCATCGTATTTATCCTTAAACTTACGGAAATACTTAAACGAAGGCTTACGCATCACTCGAAGTGTATCGTCAGAAGTATGTTCTGGAGCAACTTTCAAACGTCCCGAAACGTGACGAGTTACTAGCTGTTCCATGTAAATATCGTGGTTGCCGTCTTGGTTATTTTTATTGAAATCATCCACCAATAAATCGTACCGAACACCCGAACCCACAAAAGCTTTTTTAACCCCAGGGTGAGCATCTACTTTACGGTAAATTTCTGTTAAAGGCGTATGCGACGTATCTAAATTTGAGCAAATAACAGGGTGAATACAACTCGGACTTTGACAACGGTTACAAATCGACTCGTCTTTTCCCTTCATTTGGTACATATTTGCCGAAGGACCTCCCAAGTCAGAAATATAGCCTTTAAATTCTGGATGTTTCACAATTTCATCGACTTCTTTCATAATCGACTTTTCACTACGAGAAGCGATAAACTTGCCTTGGTGTGCCGAAATCGTACAGAAACTACATCCACCAAAACAACCACGGTGCATATTAATCGAGAACTTAATCATCTCATACGATGGAATCGGTCCTCTTTTTTTATACTTCGGGTGCGGCATACGAGTGTAAGGCAAATCAAAGGACACATCCATCTCTTTTTCCTCCATCGTCTTGAAAGGCGGGTTAATCACCAAGGTTTTATCCGCTACTTTCTGGATGATTCGGTTGGCTTGCCATTTATTCGATTCCACCTCTACAACCTTGAAGTTGGCCGCATATTTCAGTTTATCTTGAAGACAAACCTCATGGCTCGAAATTTCTACCGTATCCCAGTTGTTATATTCTCCAAGTGGTTCTGCGGTAGGTTGTAAATACGAAATTTGGTTGACATTGCGGATGGTATCTAAAGGCACACCTTGTTTTACCAAACGTAAAATTTCACGAAGCGGTTGTTCGCCCATTCCGTACACCAACATATCTGCTCCCGAATCGAAAAGAATCGAAGGCAACAATTTATCTTGCCAGTAATCGTAGTGCGTAACACGACGAAGCGATGCCTCGATACCCCCAATCAATACAGGAACATCGGGGTATAACTCTTTCAAGATTTTGGTATAAACCGTTGTGGCATAATCTGGACGATAGCCAGCTTCACCCCCAGGCGTATATGAATCGTTTGAACGCAAACGTTTATTAGCGGTATAATGATTCACCATCGAATCCATACAGCCAGCCGTTACGCCAAAGAAATATTTTGGTTTTCCTAATTTCTTAAAATCACGTAAATCATCTTTCCAGTTGGGTTGTGCCACAATTGCAATTTTGAACCCTTCACTTTCGATGATACGCCCAATCACAGCCGTTCCGAAGGCTGGATGATCCACGTAGGCATCCCCCGAGATTAGAATCACATCTAACTCGTCCCATCCACGTTTTTCTACCTCTTTTTTGGTCAGAGGCAACCAGTCAGTTATTGGTCTTTCAATCATGGTACAAAATTACATAAGAAAGCAATGATAAAAATCATTTTACGCTAATTATTAAGCAGATACTGGGTAAATGGGTTAAAACCTGTTTACCCCTAAAGATAACCGTTAACATAAGTGATTTGTTTCGTTTCATCGATTTATCTTTATGAAGAGAAAGGTATCCATAGAAAGGATACGATTAGGCCAATTTTGCAACCATTTTGTCGTAAGTATTTTCATGTAATCATTTTACGAAGCGAATTGAGTGTAACTACTTAGTTCTTTTTTTGAGATTTTAGCCTGCTAAAAGCTGGATTAGTATTTATACAAGTAAATGTATAATTTTTTACGAAGGACAATGCGAATGCCCTTATTTTTTGCTTTTTTTACATAAGACTTGCCTCCAGCGATAAGGGTTCTTCTGTTTGGTGAAATCCTGTTTTAACCGTCATTTTTAGGAAATCTTCTGGATTTTTTTAGTATGATTTTAAACCAGCATCCAAGTAAAAGCTTTTATCATTCTATAGGTTTCGTATCTTGTATAAACATTTTTAACTGAATTCACTTATGTCTATTAAAGTTGCCATTTCCCATAAAACGAAATATACGTTTGACAGAAGTGTGAGTTTATCTCCACACGTTTTTCGATTGAGACCTGCTGCTCATTCGAGAACTGCCATCGAAGGATATTCATTTAAAATATTACCCGCAAATCATTTTATTAACTGGCAACAAGACCCTTTCGGAAACTATCAAGCTCGAGTAGTTTTTCCAGAAAAAACAACGGAACTCAGTATCGAAGTAGAAGTAATTGCCCGCTTGCAAGTCATTAACCCATTTGATTTCTTTGTAGAAGACTATGCTCAGAAATTTCCTTTCAAGTACGACGGCATTCTGGAGCAAGAATTAAAACCGTATTTAGAAGCCAACGAATCGAGTGAAGTATTAACAACATGGTTGGCAGACCATCAAATTAACCGTGAAATCAATACCGTTGATTATTTAGTATATATCAATCAGGAGGTTTATAAAGCGGTAAATTACAACATCCGTATGGAAACGGGCGTGCAATCTTCCGAAGAAACCCTCACGATTAAAAGCGGTTCTTGTCGGGATTCTTCTTGGTTATTAGTACAAATCTTACGTCATCAAGGCATTGCGGCTCGTTTCGTTTCTGGTTATTTGGTGCAGCTAACCCCCGATGTAAAATCGCTTGATGGTCCTTCTGGCCCTGAAAAAGATTTTACCGACTTACACGCTTGGGTAGAGGCTTACGTTCCTGGAGCAGGTTGGATTGGACTAGACCCAACGTCAGGTTTATTTGCTAGTGAAGGACATATTCCTTTATCGTGTACGCCGCATTATGCAAGTGCCGCTCCTGTGACGGGGGCAAGAGATTATTGCGAGTCAACGTTTGAATTTGATAATCAGGTTTTCCGTATTGAAGAAGACCCACGTGTGACAAAACCTTATACCGACGAGCAATGGGCAAACATCATGCAGGTTGGAGAGGATGTCGAAAAAGACTTACAAGAAGGAGATGTTCGCCTAACGATGGGAGGAGAGCCTACCTTTATTTCGGTGGATGATTTTGAGTCTGCCGAATGGAACTCTGCTGCGGATGGCCCTTTGAAACGTAAGTTAGCTTATGATTTAGCTTTACGTCTTAAAAACCGTTTTGCTCATGGTGGTTTACTCCATTTTGGACAAGGGAAATGGTATCCAGGCGAATTGTTCCCCCGTTGGCAATATGGCTTGTTGTGGAGAAAAGACGGTTTACCTATCTGGAAAAACGATGCCCTTATTGCGAAAGAAAATGATACAAAATTCAATTTCCATGATGCTGAACGCTTTGCTACGGAATTGACCAAGTATTTGGGAATTGATACCAATAATATTGTACCGACTTACGAAGACCCTATTTATTGGGCTTTGGAAGAAGGGAAACTCCCTGTCAATGTTGACCCGTTGGTCGTGAACCTCAAGGATTCCATTGAACGCCAAACCTTGGCTCGTTTGTTAGAACGAGGCTTAAATAATCCGACAGGGTTTGTATTGCCTATCAAGTGGGATTATGGTACTTATACATGGACAAGCTGTGTATGGGAATTCCGTCGTAAGAATTGCTTCTTGATTCCGGGGAATTCACCAATTGGTTTACGTTTACCATTGAAATCCTTGCCAGCGATGTCGCAAAATCGTAAGGAAACGCCAATGGAACGTAGTCCGTTTGAGGAATTACCGCCATTAGCAATCGCTGATATAGAAAAACGCTATGGTACGGTTGCTCCTCCGTACGAAGCTCCTGCTCCGAAAAAACCAGTTGTTGACGAAGAAGAGGCAGCTAAAAAGAAAAAAGTAGAAGAACCCGTTCAAGAACAGTTAACCTACGAGGTATCTACCTTTGCTACGGCTTTGACAGTTGAGGAACGAGAAGGAATCATTTATGTATTCTTACCGCCAACCGATTATTTTGAACATTATTTAGACCTTATTGCTTCGATTGAGGCAACGGCAGAAAAACTGCAAATACCTGTCCGTATCGAAGGCTATATGCCGCCGTCGGACTACCGTGTAGAAAAACTCAACGTAACGCCTGACCCTGGGGTAATTGAAGTAAACGTACACCCAGCTAAGTCGTGGAAAGAGTTGGTTGACAACATGACGGCTTTGTATGAGGAGGCATTTTTTGCTCGTTTAGGCACTGAAAAATATACGGTCGATGGGCGTAAAACAGGTACTGGAGGGGGTAACCACGTAACTATTGGGGGAGCAAAACCTGCGGATAGCCCCGTGTTGCGTCGTCCAGATTTGTTACGTAGTTTGTTGACTTATTGGCAACATCACCCCGTATTGAGTTACTTATTCTCAGGGCCGTTTATTGGCCCTACGAGTCAAGCACCACGGATGGATGAAGGTCGTGACGAGCGTTTGTACGAAGTTGAAATTGCTTTTGAGCAAATTCCTGAAGGCGAAGAAATTCCGTTCTGGATGGTGGACAGAATCTTTAGAAAC
>JALRIJ010000221.1 GCA_023255485.1 Flectobacillus sp. | reverse complement strand
GCTTTTCAGAAACAGGCTTCACGACGTGTTTTTCTAAAGTGTATGACGACGAAGCCAATCCGAAAGCGGGCTTTGCGGCAATTATGACGTGTTCGGATGCAGAAGAAAATTGCCCTTTTATTCCCGGGGTAGAACTTCGTATTGGTACAACTTACGAGGATCCAAAGGCTTATGACAATACGTCTTTGCAAGATGCCAAATACGACGAACGCTCTCGTCAGATTGCACTAGAAACGCTGTTTGTATTTTCTCAATTAAGTAAATAAATAAGAATGATGAATTTTGAATGTTAAATTTTGGATTTAATACGCTAGTTATTAACTGTTTATGGAATTTAATTTCAAAATAATTTTGTACGAATACTTAAAAATACAAGAATCAATCAGTTCTTGATGATTTTAACTTGGTCATAAAATTTTATCGCACAACGCCGACAGGGTTCAAAACCCTGTCGGCGTTAAAAACCAAGTAATTCCATGAAGAGCCAATCAGTCATTCAACACCCAACATTCATAATTATTCAATATGTCTGCTACGAATTGTACCCCGGCTGCTCCACGAAAGCAACTGAGTTTTTTAGATCGTTTTCTTACCTTGTGGATTTTTTTAGCGATGGCTATTGGCGTAGGAATCGGATATTTTTTTCCGTCTTCGTCTAGTTTTATTAATTCTTTTTCGAGTGGTACGACAAACATTCCCTTGGCAATCGGTTTAATTTTGATGATGTATCCGCCCTTGGCAAAAGTCAAATATGAGAATATGGGTGAAGTCTTTAAAAATACGAAAGTCCTAACCGCATCCTTATTTTTAAACTGGATTGTGGGGCCAATTTTAATGTTTTTCTTGGCAATTATCTTTTTGAGAGATTACCCCGAATACATGATTGGCGTAATCTTAATTGGTTTAGCTCGTTGTATTGCCATGGTAGTCGTTTGGAACGAATTGGCAGAAGGCAATCGAGAATATGCCGCAGGTTTAATCGCCTTAAACAGTATTTTCCAAGTCTTACTATATAGCGTTTATGCGTATATTTTCATTACGGTTTTACCTCCGCTATTCGGTTTAAAAGGCTTAGATGTCAATATTTCAATCGGACAGATTGCCGAAAGTGTGGGTATCTATTTGGGTATTCCCTTTGCATTGGGTTTTGTGAGCCGTTACACTTTAATAAAACTGAAAGGTGAAGCATGGTTTACGGAAAAATACGCTCCATTTATTTCGCCCATTACCTTGATTGCCCTTTTGTTTACGATTGTGGTCATGTTTAGTTTGAAAGGACAATTAATCGTACAGATTCCCTTCGATGTACTTCGCATTGCCATTCCATTAGTCGTGTATTTCACGGTAATGTTCTTGTTGAGTTTCTTCATTGGAAAGGCTTTTGGGGCAGATTATTCTAAGAGTGCTTCCATCGCTTTTACCGCTACAGGAAATAACTTTGAATTAGCGATTGCTGTTGCAATTGGCGTATTTGGCATCAATAGTGGCGAAGCCTTTGCGGGGGTGATTGGCCCCTTGGTTGAAGTTCCTGCGTTGATTGCCTTGGTAAATGTCGCTTTCTGGTTGAAAAATAAATACTATCCATCAAACAACTAAGCACACCATGAAAATTGCTCTTTTTAGTGATGTTCATGCCAATTTACCTGCTTTTGAGGCGATGTTGGCAGATATGGAAAAGCGTGACATTAATGCGTTATACTGCTTAGGGGATTTGGTGGGCTATCATGTTTCTCCAAATGAGATTATCGAAGAAATACGTTCTCGTAAAATTTCAACATTAGCAGGAAATCACGATGTGAAGGTGAAATTACCTTATACCGTTCCGACGGAAGCAAGTTTACAGAAACGATATGCTTACGAAATAGTTTCGGAGGCTTCTCGCCACTACTTGCACACTTTACCTGCTCAAATTCGATTGAGTTTTCAGTTGAAAAATGAAGTGGTAGCGTTATTACTTGTGCATGGAAGTCCGAGAAAAAATGAGGAGTATATGTTGGAAGATATGGACGAGCAAGAATTAATAGCGATGATGGATGAGGCAAAGGCTCAAATCGTGTGCTGTGGGCATTCGCATAAGCCATACCATCGTATTATAACAGACGATTCAGGAAAAGCTCGTCATGTGGTAAACGTAGGTTCAGTGGGCAAACCCAAAGACGGAGACCCAAGAGGTTGTTATGTTATCTTAGAATTATTGACCGATTCCGAATACTTAACTCCTAGTACACTGAAAACTACCTTTGTTCGATTTGATTACGATATAGAGAAAGCAGTAACTGAATTAGAAAATAGTCCTTTACCCAACGACCTAATTACCCGTTTGAGACAAGCGTTTTAATGGAGGGAATAAGGTAGGTATTAGTTATGAGGTTGTAGGTATCTATTCATACGTGAGTAATCATGCAACATTTTGAATGATGAATTTTGGATTTAACAACCTAGCTATCAGCTAATGTTACATCACTACTTATCTTTTCAGTCGTAAAATTTGAGAACAAAAAAATAGGCTACCCATCAGGATAGCCTATTTTTTGTTTTTGCTAGAAAGCTAAAGACTAGTTTTCAGCAAAAGGAACAACCTCTACGAAAGAACGTCCTTTGAAACCTTTCTTGAAGTGTACAGTACCATCCACTAAAGCGAACAAAGTGTGATCTTTTCCAAGACCTACGTTGTTACCTGGGTTGTGAGCTGTACCTCTCTGACGAACGATGATGTTTCCAGAAATAGCTGGCTGACCACCGAAAATTTTAACGCCTAGGCGTTTACTATGTGACTCACGGCCGTTTTTCGAACTACCCGCACCTTTTTTGTGTGCCATTGTATAATGCGTTTAAGAGTTAATAATAAGACAAACCAACAAATGTTGATTTATGGTTTCATCAACTTAAAATTTGATTGCTTCGATTAATACTTTAGTTAAATCTTGACGGTGACCGTTTTGTTTTTGATAGCCTTTACGACGTTTCTTTTTGAAAACGATAACTTTCTCACCACGAACGTGAGCTAAAATTTTACCTGAGATAGATGCTCCTTCTACAGTTGGTGCTCCAACTTGAATAGCTCCATCGTTATCAACAAGGAGTACCTTGTCGAATACCAGTGCAGCGCCTTCATCACCCGCTAAACGATGCGTGTAAATGAAACGGTCTTGCTCAACTTTGAATTGCTGACCAGCGATTTCTACGATTGCGTACATTTTATTAATTTGATTGATATGTTACTAGTTTTTTCCTCATTCCTAGGAATAAGACTTTAACCAGTAACGAATTGCTAAAAACTCTTTTGTAATAAGCCCTAAAAGGGATGCAAAGTTAGTGATTTTGTTTTGAAAAGAGAAAATAAGTTTTTACTTTTATTTAGAATTTTTTCAAAACTAATACGTTATAAATCAAATCCTTAAAGAAAATACGGGATTATTTGTAATTGAAAAACATTAGGAAAGATTACACGCTCTGCATCCATTCATCTTGTTCGATTACATCTTATTTGTTTTAACTAGCTAGTTTATGTTCTTCCGTTATATTACTGCTGTGTTATTATGCATGGTTTATATGCTTAGTAACCAATGCGTTGCTCAGCAAAAAATACAATCTATTAGCTTCAAAGAGCTAGATGAACGTATTCACCAACCCTCTGATACGACGCTTCTTGTACATTTTTGGGCGACATGGTGTCGTTCTTGTGTAGAGGAGCTAGAAACGTATAATGGATTGAATACTCAATTTGATGCTAAGCATCTAAAAATATTATTTGTAAGTTTGGATTTTAAGCAGGATATTTCTACCAAATTGGTATCTTTTCTTGCACAAAAGAGAATAGCCTCAGAGGTTGTCGTCTTAAATGAATCAGATGGAAATGACTGGATTGAGCGTATTGATAAAACATGGTCTGGTACGATTCCTGCGACTTTGTTAATCAATGTACCGAGTAATAAACGAGTATTTTTTGAAGGGCAGGTAAATCCTACTTTTCTAAGTAAAGAAATCGAAGAAATACTAAGAGAAAAATATGATTAAGAGCCATTTACATCGGTAAGGCAGGATATTTAAATCTTCGTTACTTTCTATCTTTAGTACGTCTAATTAGTAAAACATCAACACATAAAATGAAAATTTGTTTGAGTGACTTTGTAGATAATAAAACTGTGAGAAACATCATGAAAAAGATATATATACTGAGTGTGGTAAGCGTTGTTCTTATCAGCTTGGGAGCAATTTTTGCATTTCAAAAGATAAATATGGCTCCCCCAACAGGCTATGCTGTTGGAGATGAAGTGCAGGATTTCAGACTTAAGGGAACTTCTGGACAGTTTGTCTCTATGGCAGACAATCGTAACGTAAAAGGATATATCATTGTTTTTACGTGTAATCACTGCCCGTTCTCAAAAGCCTACGAAGGTCGTATCATGGCCTTAGATAGAAAATATGCTAGCATGGGTTTTCCTGTACTTGCTATTAATCCCAATGACCCTAGTGCCTACGAAGAAGATTCATTTGAAAATATGCAGCTCGTGGCAAAATCAAAAAATTATTCTTTTGCCTATTTACAAGATGAAACACAGGAGGTTAGTAAGGCCTTTGGGGTAACTCGTACCCCTTCAGCTTTTGTGGTGAAACGTGAGGGAAATCGTTTTATTATGCAATATATTGGTGCAATTGATGATAATGTGCAAGATCCGAATAGTGTAACGAAACGTTATGTAGAAGATGCCGTAGGAAATATTTTGAGTGGGAAGCCAGTTATCATGAGCACAACCCGATCGTTGGGCTGTGCTGTGAAGTGGAAAAGCTAATGCTCGTATGTAATAATGCTAAATTTTGAATATTGAATTTAATACATTATTAAAATAATGGTGTAAAATACCTTACAAAAAGCCGAAATGTGTATTTCGGCTTTTTGTATTTAGAAGTGATTTGATTTTTTAGTATTCTCAACTGGATAGTTAGTTCCAAACAGACTCTTCCTCTTAGTGGGTGAATTCATTCATCCCTATTCTGAAAAACCCAATTGCTTCATCCTAAAATCCCTTATTTTGGGGAATAATGATTTCTCTCATAGACATTTACCTTCACGAATGATATGTCTTTGTAAACCTTTTATTAACTTTGTGAAAATCAAGATTTCCTCTCAAATTATGTCATCAACAATTAACGAAGTTTCGCTACAAAGTCAATTTAATGCTTTATCGGATGAACGCCAAGGACAGCTACTCGCTTTTGACCGTTTATTAACTATTATGGACGAGTTGCGAGAACAATGCCCGTGGGATAAAAAACAAACGATTGATTCGCTTCGTCATTT
>JALRIJ010000220.1 GCA_023255485.1 Flectobacillus sp. | reverse complement strand
CGGTTCTTAATCGGCTATTCCCAAGACTCACAGGTTTAAAGCCTTTTTCAAAAGCTTGAGCAATTTCATCGGGTGTAAAATCGCCTTCAGGGCCAATTAAAATACGGTAAATACCTTTAGGCTCAACGGCTTTTTGTAAAAGTGTTCGTTCGCCCTCTTCCAAATGAGCAATAAATAACTGACCAGCAGTAATGTCTTTTTTAAGGAATTCTTTCCACGAAATCATTTCATTGATTTTCGGTAAAAATGCCTTCAACGATTGCTTCATTGCTCCTACAGCAATCTTCTCAATACGCTGCGTTTTCAATTCTTTCCTTTCCGAGTAACGAGTCTGGATAAAAGAAAGTTCATCAATTCCCATTTCTACGCATTTCTCCACCATCCATTCCATACGATCTAGGTTTTTGGTTGGAGCAATAATTAAATGGATATAATAAGCTCGCTTCTCAAAGTCTATTTTAGCATCTACAATACGCACCTCACATCTTTTGTCGTGAGGCTTCGTAATTTCGCACGTAAACAACCCTCCCACACCATCCACTACGTGAATTTTGTCCCCAGCGTTTAACCGCAATACCTTCACCGCATGGCGAGACTCCTCCTCATTTAACAAAAGTGTTTTTTGAATCTGAGGTTCATAAAAAATGTTCATACAATATCAAGGGAAATAAGGCAGAAAAACGGTGCCTAACACGATACTATTGTTCGTAATCAGCTATCTAATACAAGAAGGAAGATGTGTAAAAAGTGTAGAGTTTAAAGCTCAAAGCATTTTTCGCCAACTAATATTCTATCAAACCATATTTTAAGAAATACTATTTTAATAGTAACTATTTAACAAAACAGAACGTCTGCCTTTTGCTTTAATCTTATAAACTTTCAACTTTTCACACAACCTACTGTAAATCATTTAATTACTTATTCAAAATCTTCTGATTTGAACGAAAATAACGTAGGGTCTAACTTCAATGTACCTGCTTTAAAATCAGCTACAAATTTCTCAACTACTTCGTCTGTAATTTCATCGACATTTAAACAAACATCTAAGCCAATGCCATACTCAAAATCTTCGTCGATTTCAACGTGTTCAGAAACCTTAACTTCTTCATTTTCTTCAATTTCTTCAATCAACTCCGTAATCATCAATTCTACTTCTTCGTCCAACGCATCGTTGGCTACGAAGTTTTCACCACGTTCGTCTTGAGGTACATAAGCAGGGAATGCTTTTGCCGCCTTTTTCTCAGCCTTTTCAAATACAAGGCTACTGAAATGTAATGTTAACGTATAAAGAACTGCATCAAAAATCACTTCTTGACCTTTATGTTCTCCAACAAATTGAATATGAACAAATTCATCTGCCGCTTCGTTACCTTCTTCTAATTCATCTTCAAAATAGACAAAATCCTGTTCTGCCTCTTGACACTCATTTTTTAATTGTTCGATTTCTGCTGGATCAAATCCTAAATTCTTAGCCATGCTTTTGTTTGTATTAGCTGATTGCTGAAAGGTTGGTTGTTTTATTGCTGTCAAAGATTGTCAAAGATGGCTTGCAAAGAATTTCACAAACCATAGAAACAGGTCAATCACTGTGACAAAGATAATAAAAATGCCCCCCAATTTTATTGGAGGGCTAAAAATTATCGAATCAATAATAATTCTCTGTATTTTGGTAATGGCCATTCATCGTCGTCCACAATCAATTCTAGCTTGTCAACGCAGTAACGAATTTCCTCGAAATAATCTTTCACTTTCGTGCTATACATTAACGCACGTTCTAAAGCATCCTCAATGTTATTGGCATCTTTTCTTGCCTCTGTCATTTCATCCACAAGGGTCGTGATTTTAGAGGTATAGACAGAAATTTTCTTAATCATTTCGACCGTTGGAGCAAAGTACTGAGGGTCGATACCAATTTCTTTTTGTCCACGAACATTATCTACCAATTGCGTTTGGTATTTCAACGAGGTAGAAACCACGTGATTGATTGCTAAATCACCCATCACACGAGATTCAATTTGAACTTTTTTCACATAGTTTTCAAGTTCAATTTCATAGCGTGCGTGCATTTCAATTTCATTCAAGATGCCGTATTTTCCAAACAATTCAATCGAAGCAGGTTCAATATACTTCACCAATGCTTCAGGTGTTGTTTTTAGGTTCGACAAGCCTCTTTTTTGAGCTTCTTCCACCCATTCATCAGAGTAGCCATTTCCTTCAAAAAGGATATTTCTCGAATCTTTAATGTAGCGTTTCAAGACCTCAACAATCGCCAATTCCTTTTTAATGTCTTTTTCAAGAATTGCATCTACTTCCTCTCTGAATTTAAACAATTGATTCGCCACAATGGTATTCAAAATCGTCATTGGTGCCGCAGAGTTGGCAGAAGAACCTACTGCTCTAAACTCAAATTTGTTTCCAGTGAAAGCAAAAGAAGACGTTCTGTTACGGTCGGTATTATCTAAAAGTAACGCAGGAATTTTGTTGATTCCCAAACGTAAATAAACGTTATCTCCTTTTTCTAGCTTAATATCGTTGATTTCAGAAAGGTTTTCTAAGTCGTTCAATACACGAGTTAACTCTGTACCGATAAAGATAGACACAATCGCTGGAGGAGCTTCATTTGCACCCAAGCGGTGGTCGTTTCCTGCCGTAGCAATAGACGCTCTCAATAAATCAGCGTAATCATGTACCGCTTTAATGGTATTGATAAAGAATACCAAGAAACGTAGGTTTTCTTTTGGCTTTGTTGAAGGAGCAAGTAGATTAATACCTGTATCTGTACTTAACGACCAGTTATTATGCTTACCCGAACCATTAATTCCTGCAAAAGGCTTTTCATGGAACAACACTTTCAACTTGTGTTTACCCGCCACTTTCGTCATTAAATCCATTAATAACGCATTGTGGTCACAAGCCAAGTTTACCTCTTCAAAGGTTGGAGCAACCTCAAATTGAGCAGGGGCTACTTCGTTATGACGAGTACGTACGGGTAAACCTAATTTCAAGGCTTCCAATTCAAAGTCCACCATAAAGGCATTCACACGAGTTGGAATAGACCCAAAATAATGATCTTCCAATTGTTGTCCTTTGGCAGGCGAGTGTCCAAATACAGTACGACCAGCCATCAATAAATCTGGACGAGCATTATATAAGGCTTCATCTACTAAGAAATATTCTTGTTCAGCACCCAACGTTGGAGTTACTTTCGATACTTCACGGCTAAAATATTCCGTCATTACTTTCGATGCTGCTTTGTCAATCAGCTCAATTGAACGCAACAAAGGCGTTTTGTAATCTAGGGCTTCGCCAGTATAAGATACAAAAACTGAAGGAATACACAAGGTCGCTGTTCCTGCCGTATTTTCCATAATAAAGGCTGGAGAAGACGGATCCCAAGCGGTATATCCTCTAGCCTCAAAAGTAGAACGAATTCCACCATTTGGGAAAGAAGAAGCATCTGGTTCTTGTTGAACCAAAGCAGAGCCTTTAAATTTTTCTAAGGCTTTTCCTTTCGGGGTAATATCAAAAAACGCATCGTGTTTTTCGGCTGTTGTTCCTGTCAAGGGTTGAAACCAGTGAGTGTAGTGTGTTACTCCTTTAGTTAGAGCCCATGACTTCATAGCGGCCGCTACCTCATCAGCAGCTTCACGATCTATCTTTTTACCATCTTGGATTGCATTGGTAATTTTTGAATAAGCCTCTGGACTCAATAACGAACGCATTACTTCGTCGTTGAATGTATTACTACCATAAAAGTCAGTAACTTTTTCAGTAGGCAGTTTAACAGAGACTGGCTGACGATTCTGAGCCAGTTCCAGTGCTTTAAATCTTGCTATTGCCATAAAACTTGCTAAAATTAAACTGTGAAAATTGAATACCCTATATTCATTAGGATGATTAAAAATTTAGAAAAAACAACGCAAACCCACCACAAATATCAAAACGGTTTCTGCTGTCAAAATTCATTAATGAAGAAATACGATTAACTACCTTTTAAGCGAACAGCTAAAACATCACTGGATGTTTCACCATATCTATTTACGTTGATTCGCTTAGACTACCACAACCAATACACTCGTAAGAATATATAGTAAGTAGGTTGTAATAACTTGAGCTTAATACGTCATTACAGTTATTTAAAATACCTGTTTCCAAAAATATAAGGAAGATTTTCAAAAAACAAGCATTCAAATACAAATAAGTCAGCAGAAATTTAAAGACAAAAACATAAAAAATGGATTTAAAAGTAGAAAGAGAATCCAGATTGATACATTTTAAGTAAAAATACTCAAAATAACCTCATTTTAAATCCTATTATAATCATTTTTACAAAAAAAAAGGCGAATGAAATTTAATACAAAACATAGATTTTTTTTATTTACTTAATCCTTCAAAGAAAAAATATAACTAAAAATAGAAGTTCAAGAAATATTTGGCATACTGTAGCTAATTCAAAATTATATCTCGTATTTTTGGTATAGACGAAATATAATTCGCCATTCAACGGTAAAGTACTATTATTTTACGTTATTTTAACACAAAATGAAAAAAGAAAAAAAAGAGGATAAAATTTCAACTATTTATTCGTTTTTTTTTGGATTATTCTCATAAATGCGTTTATATTTGTGTCATAATTAAGAAAATCGTTACTAAATAATAAAATCTCTGTTAATTATCATGGCAAAAGCTAAACTTGAGTACATTTGGCTCGATGGTTATAAACCAGTTCAAAGCCTTAGAAGCAAAACTAAAATCGAAAACGATTTCAGCGGTAAATTAGAAGACTGTGATATATGGTCATTCGATGGTTCTTCTACTGAGCAAGCGCCAGGTGGTTCTTCTGACTGTCAGTTGAAGCCAGTGTACATCTGTAAGGATCCAGAACGTTCTTTGTTAGGAACTCCTGCATACCTTGTAATGTGCGAAGTTTTAGATTCTAACGGTAACCCACACGAATCAAATGGTCGTGCTACTATCGAAGATGATGACAATGATTTCTGGTTTGGTTTCGAACAAGAATATTTCTTGTATGATTTAGCTACAAACCTTCCTCTTGGCTTCCCAGCAAACGGGTATCCACGTCCTCAAGGTCCATACTACTGTTCAGTAGGTGCTAAGAATGCTTTCGGTCGTAATATTATCGAAGAACACTTAGAATACTGCTTACAAGCTGGCTTAAACGTTGAAGGTATCAACGCTGAGGTTGCTGCTGGTCAGTGGGAATTCCAATGTTTTGCAAAAGGGGCGAAACAAGCAGGTGATGAAATCTGGATTGCTCGTTACTTATTGGAAAGAACTTGTGAAAAATACGGTTTATGGGTTAAC
>JALRIJ010000021.1 GCA_023255485.1 Flectobacillus sp. | reverse complement strand
GGTATTTTGCTTTTTTACATTTAAGTATGTGTTGAAAAGCCCGATTAGTGAAGAGAAAAGTCTAATATACCTTTCCATTTCTGTGATATTAAGTACTCTTATTGGCTACTTTGTTCAAAAATGGTACACCGAATGTATGTATGGCAAGTACTTAAACCAGCTAAGAAACCTTAAAAACGAGTTAGAAAACGAACGTTTATAGGGATTGAAAATAGAAAAGCGTCAGGTAGTTTAATTAATGCCTGACGCTTTTGGGTAGAAGCTAGTTGAGTTGTATTATTCCACTTAGCGGGTGAATTCATTCACCCGTGTCGAGAAAGCCCGAACCGCTTCGTAGATAAATTGGTGGGAATTTAGGGATAAAGCCTCGGTTTTTGTGTATTTATTCACTTGTATGAAAAGCGTTTAAACGGTTTAACTTCCCAAATGCTTCCACAAAATAACGACTGCTACCACAACGGCACAAGCGGCAAAAATAAGTACAGCTCCTGCGGCTACGTCTTTGGCCTTTTTGGCTAAGGGATGAACTTCGGGAGACGCTAAATCTACCACGGCTTCAATGGCAGTATTAACCGCTTCTAATGCCATTACTCCTCCAATACACAAGATAACAGCCAACCATTCGCCTTCGGTAAAGGATAAGATAAAACCCGCAATTACGACAACAAGCATGGCGAGTAAATGAATCTTCGCATTGTTCTCTGACGAGAAAAGTAATTTTACGCCATTCCATGCAAAAGGAACACTTCTTAAAAATTTGGGGATGTTTATCATGTTACTGAGCTTAAATTGCTTGGCTTTATTCGTCTTTAAATCGAAGTAAACTGTAAAACATCCAATAGGCCAAACCGATGAAAAGGGAAAATTCTACCGTCATCAAAATGGCTGTGAAGCTTCGTGCCGAATGTAGCATCAGGCGTACTAGGCTAAAGGGATGTACAAATAAATCCCACGAATTTAAGCGTTCTATTCGACCTAAAAAAATACCATAGCCCGATAAGCCTATCGAAACAAGCCCAGCCCAAAAACTAATTCGTTGCGAAAATACCCTTGTCCAAACCCTCTGCATCCAATAAAGCGACAACAAACCGCAGGCAAGACTTACAAACGCATAGCTAAAAATCATGATTTGATGATGCCAATACAAATTACCTCCTTGTGGAGTTAAATGAACTAAATCAGTAATGATGTAAGGGGCGTTTGGGAAAAACAGTAACCAAATAATACTGATTACTGAAACACTAATTTCCGAATCTTTCTTTTCTACGTAAAGGGCTAAAAAGACAGGAATCCATGCCAAAAATAAATTCCAGTTTAAGCCCATGAAAAATAAGTTTTTCGTTTGTAATACGCTGATTACAAAGAGTATAAAAGCTAATGCCGACATAAATAGCAGTGTGCCGAGCAAGTTGATTCGTTGAATAGACATGGTTGTTAGGGGATAATTATTTACGTTCGTCAGTTTCCTGTATTTCAGGGAGATGCCTAAAATACAGGAAGTAATAAGTGAGAATATTGCCGAGTGTGTACATGGCAAAGAAATATCCTATTACAGGTTCTCTGTCAAATAAGATGTAAAAGCCGATTGCACCATAAAATCCTAAAAAGCAATATTCTTTTAGTCGAAATTGTACGCAAAACTTGAGTAGAAAAAAGGCTAATTCAATGACGAGTTGAACCATAAGGGCTATTATGTAAATGAAGGGAGTTAAGCTTAGAAAATCTCCTCCTTTCTCTTTTTCAAATAGATTTTGGGCTATCATAAATGAAATTAAGCCCAAAATACTTCCACCCAATGGAGCGAAACAAAGTGCTGTTACTTTCATATAAAAAAATGTCTTTATGATTTTTCAATTGACTAGTTATCCGTGTTTTGAATCCAAAATCCATCATTCAAAATTCAACATTAACCCTACAACTGTTTATAGGTTTGATAATCGCTATAATTCCAAGATTGCCACTCTTTTTTAGGGTAATTTTCTTTGAATCGCTTTACTTGTTTTTCAATAAATTGACGTTGAGAAATTTGCTTGTAATTTCGATAGTCGTTATCTCCATCGATTTGGCTAGTATAGTCCGTCATCATTTCCGAAAGGTTCGTTTTAGGACTTTTTAGCAAATTATTCAATTCGGGTAATACCGAATCGTTTAGATTGAGCAAGTAAGTTACGTCTAACTGTTTGGCATACTGGATGTTGTAGTGAACAATTAACCCGTCCCAATTGATAAGGCTACTGATGCTCAAAATCAGTAATCCGTAAAAAGAATTTCTGCGTAAAAGATACCAAACCGTCTGCGTGTTTTTGACTTTTAGATAGGTGATAACCAGTCCGATAAAGCTAAAGAGTAGATAAAAATAAACGCCAATCCGTTTGTACGTCAGTCCGAATTCGTGGATGTAGAGTTGATTTTTGTGAACGATGTTCAAAATCAACAAGATATTCTGAGCAATCCAAAGGTTGGTGAGTCGAATTAGTTGTTGGTTACGAGCATAGAAATTCAAATTCCCTCTGAAATAATACAGAATAATGCCAATTGCCAGTAGAATACTGACGATTAGGGTTTCAACGCCCTGATGCAAATAGGCAGAAAATGTCACTCCTTCGGGAAGGCTCTTTTTGTTAATCCAGTAAAAGAGGTCAACGCCATTAAAAAAGAAGAGCAAAATATTGAGCATAATAAACAACAAGACTCCACGTTGAAGCTCCGTTTTCAAGGCTAAGGTATCTAAGACCTGTTTAATTTTGATTTTCACACGACTTAACTTATCAGGACAGTTGGCATCAACTCGTAAACTGTCTTGATTTCCAAAAGGATAATAGAAAGCGGTCAAAAAGAACGTCGCTCCCAAAACAAAAATAACGAAGCTCGCCGAAATGCTTACCGATGGAATTTGAATGAAAGAGCTAAAAACAGGATTTGCTAAACTGTATAAACCTAAGAAAACAAGGGTAATTACGATGGGGTAGAAATAGAGCGATAGTTTTTTCCCCCAGCTTCCTTTGCCATTGTGTGGTGTCTCTTGGTTTCTGGAGGTATTCATAATCAACCAAATATTATTTAAAAATGAAAATAGGAGATTTATAACCCCATTGAACAGGTGAATGTAAAGTGAAGGTGTAGAACTAAAGCAAAGACCCGCTAGGAGTAGTACCGTTATCGCATGAGTCATTATCGCTAAGGTGCTGTTTTGTAGTGCAATAGCGAAGGCGTTTAATAAGAGACTACCGACGATAGCCCATTGCTGTTTGAATTTGAGTCGTTGCTCTTGGTCGATTGACAACAAGCCAACTAATAATAGGTCGAAGAGGAGGGTGTTAATGCCTAGGCTTTGTTCATAAAACAAATAGGTGCAGCCTATAATGCTGATTAGGAGTGCTATTTTCTTATTTTTCATATTTTTTGAATTTAAAAAGTACTTTGTATTTCAAAGTTATTGAGCGTAAAAAAAAGTACTGAGATAGTACCTTTTACATTCCTTTAATTAAGGCTTCAAGAGCATTGAGGTGAGCTTGAAAAGCCTGTTTTCCTTCGGAGGTGGCTTGAAAAGACGTATTCGGTTTTTTACCAATAAAGGCTTTTCTTACTTGAATATATTTTTCTTTTTCCAATGCGGTAATATGCGAAGCCAAGTTGCCATCGGTTACGCCCAATGTCTCTTTTAGTTCACCAAAATCAACCCAGTCGTTTACCATTAGAATAGACATAATGCCCAGTCGGATACGGTTTTCAAAGGATTTATTAATACCAGCAATTAAATTTTTCATTTCTCATCAGCCGCTACTCAACGACTATCATATTTTTTATACATCACGATTCCATACACGATATGAGCCACGCCAAAACCCAATGCCCAGAATAAAATCCCCAAACGCCATTCATCCATGAAACCACACAATAAGCCTAGGACAACCTCTACATATCCCAAATAACGAATATCATCGAAGGTATATTTAGAAGCATTGATAACCGCTAAACCATAGAATACCAAGGTGGCTGCATCTACTAAATGAGGAGCTTGCATCAATAAGATGATACAAAACAAGCCACCTGTCACCAAGGGTAAAGCCATGTTGAATAGCAAGCGTTTGGAAGTACTTCCCCAAAGACTAACTCCTTGTTTTTTGGCTTGGCGAGCCGTGAAATAGAATGCAAAGATGAGTGAAAAGAACAAGACTAACAATCCATCTTTTACTAAATAGGCTAATAAGTCCGTATTGCTACTAAGATTCAGATAAGCAGAACCATCATTTTCGGAAACTCGCTGATAGGCAAAGAATGCTCCAATCAAGGCGAAGATGCCGGGGAAAATCCCAGAAAGTCCGCTTAATGAAATAAAGCGAGAGGAGCGTTCCATCATAGAACGTATTTCGTTGAGGTCGTCTATATGTTTTTTCATTTTCAAATTACTTTGTATTGCAAAGTTAAATATTGAAAATTGATTTGCAAGTATTTTCTGGAAATATTTTGGGAGAATTATTTGGATAAGAAGAGGAAGGCTATAAATACAAAACCGCCCATTCCTTAACTTAGAAATGGGCGGTTTCATTATATCAATGAGTAGCTGAATGCTTAAAATTCTGCTGATTTTGGAGTACGAGGGAAGGCGATTACGTCACGGATGTTAGACATACCTGTTACGAACATTACCAAACGCTCAAAACCAATACCGAAACCTGAGTGTGGTGCTGAACCAAACTGACGAGTTTCAAGATACCACCAAATTGCTTCGTGAGGAATACCCACTTCTTGACATCTTGCCCAAAGTTTATCGTGGTCATCTTCACGCTGAGAACCTCCAATGATTTCGCCAATACCTGGGAATAATACGTCCATTGCACGTACTGTCTTACCATCGTCATCAAGCTTCATATAGAATGCCTTGATGTCTTTCGGATAATTCGTCAAGATTACTGGCTTCTTGAAATGCTTTTCTACTAAATAACGTTCGTGCTCTGATTGTAAGTCAATACCCCATTCAACTGGATATTGGAATTTACCTTCTTTATGACGTTTAGAATTCAATAAAATTTTGATAGCCTCTGTATAAGTTAACTTTTCGTATTCGTTGTCAACTACAAATTTCAACTTTTCAATTAAAGCCAATTCCGAACGCTCGTCTTGTTTCTTGTTTTTCTCTTCTTCCTTTAAGCGGTTCTCTAAGAAAGCCAAGTCATCAGCACAGTTTTCTAAAGCATAACGAATTACATATTTCGTGAAATCTTCTGCCAATTCCATGTTGTCTGTCAATTCGTTGAAAGCTACTTCTGGCTCAATCATCCAGAATTCAGCTAAGTGACGAGCTGTATTCGAGTTTTCTGCACGGAAGGTTGGTCCAAATGTATAAACTTTAGAAAGAGCCATTGCTCCTAATTCACCTTCTAATTGTCCTGATACGGTTAGGTTGGTTTCTTTTCCGAAGAAATCTTCTTTATAATTGATAGAACCGTCTTCGTTTAGTGGAGGATTTTTAGGGTCTAACGTAGTTACTCTAAACATTTCTCCAGCACCTTCGGCATCCGAACCTGTGATAATTGGCGTATGTAAGTAAAAGAAGCCATTATCATTGAAATATTTATGAATCGCAAAGGCTAAAGCATGACGTACACGTAAGATAGCCGAGAACGTATTGGTTCTAGCACGTAAGTGACCAATTTCACGTAAAAACTCTAATGAGTGTCTTTTGGGCTGTAGAGGATATTTTTCAGGGTCAGCTGTACCGTATACTTGGATACTTGACACTTGTAATTCAACGCTCTGTCCAGAACCTTGCGATGCTACCAAAGTACCCGTAGCAGCAATACATGATCCTGTAGTGACAAGCTTAAGTGTTTCTTCGTCAACGATACCAGCTTCTACTACAGCTTGAATATTATGAATTACAGAGCCATCATTGATATTGATGAAAACGACATTTTTAGAATCTCTTTTGGTTCTAACCCACCCCTTCACGGTGATTTCGGTGCCCACTGCGGCTGCTGCTAGGATTTGTTTAATTTGCATACTATCTATAAAATATGTTCTTGATTTTTAACAAGAATTTTAAAATGCTGGAACGCTTAACGGAAAAAAATAGTGTTAAAAACTTAAATTCGTTCCAAAAATACCAACAATTCTGCCAATTACCGAATTTGTGTGACCTTTTCGTGCTTTTTTCGTTACACTGTTGTAATTTCGATTGTTATTCATGAATACTATTTTTGTTCGTGAAAGCCGGAAAAGTAAAATATTTTGTTTTTTTTCTGAAAAAGATTACTTTTATAGTTCATTGAAAATGAGCTTTTTCCTAATTGTAGTTCCTTTTTCGCCTAGATGTAGCAAGCAATGTTAACTTTTTTGATAAAAAATGGCATTATTTTTGATGTGGTTGAAACGACCGCCGTCTATCTTGCCTTCTTTCATATTGCCCTAAGTGTTCCTGTTGTACCTTACTTTTTGAAACTATATGCAAAAGCTGTCTCTTAATCAAACTATTCAGCAGCGGTTATCGCCTCAGCAGATACAATTTATTAAATTGCTACAAATCCCTACGTATGAGCTAGATGCTCGTATCGAAGAGGAATTGGAAATAAATCCTGCTTTAGAAGAAGGTATGGAGATGGAGAAAGATGTGGATTTGAAAGATAGAGATGTCGACGATTTTGATGATTATTCCGATAGTGATTTAGCAGCTATTGATGCAGGTGGTCGAGATTTAGATATTGAATATTATTTGCATGACGACTATTCTGGCTATAAGATGCAAGGCGATGGCATGGGAAGCGATGAGGAGGATAAGGAAATGCCGATTGCTACGATTACCAGTTTGACCGATCATTTGATGATGCAATTAGGTTTTCTTCGATTGGACGAATTAAGAGAGACTGTTGGAAGGCAAATTATTGGTTCAATAGAATCGGATGGCTATATCCGAAGAAATATTCAGTCAATTGTGAATGATTTAGCTTTTTCACAAGGCGTTTATACGACCACAGAAGAAGTAGAAGATTTACTTGCTCAGATTCAATTGTTTGAGCCAGCAGGAGTCGGAGCTAGAGATTTGCAAGAGTGCTTACTCCTACAATTAGATAGAAAAGACCTGAATGATCCAATTGTTTTATATTCAATCAAGATTGTAGAGGACTGCTTCGATGAGTTTTCGAAAAAGCACTACGATAAAATTCAGAAAAAATTAGGTATCGATGATGAAGTAATCAAAAATGCTGTGAAGATGATTACTCGTTTGAATCCTAAGCCAGGAGCAACCGAAGAAGACGGGAATGTGGTTCACTATTTACTGCCTGATTTTATCCTGACGAATAATAATGGAAAGCTTGAGTTGATGCTTAATTCTAAAAATGCACCTGAATTAAGAGTGAGTAATTCTTTCCACGAGATGCTTGAGACGTACGATAAATCGGATAAAACCAATCGCTCTATAAAAGAAACGGTTACGTTTATCAAACAAAAGCTTGATTCGGCAAAGTGGTTTATTGATGCTATCAAACAGCGACAGCAAACGTTACTGAAAACCATGAGGTCAATTTTAGATTACCAGAAAGAGTTTTTCTTGACGGGAGATGAAACAAAGTTGAAACCCATGATTTTGAAGGACATCGCTACTGAAATTGATATGGATATTTCGACGGTTTCGAGAGTGGCAAGTTCAAAAGCCGTACAAACAGAATTTGGATTATATCCGTTGAAATATTTTTTCTCTGAAGGAATTTCTACTGATTCTGGCGAAGATGTTTCGAGTCGTGAAGTGAAAAATATCCTGAAAGAATTAATTGATAATGAACCAAAAATGAGTCCTTTGTCGGACGATAAACTAGAGAAATATTTGAACGAAAAGGGTTACAATATCGCTCGTAGAACGGTTGCTAAATACAGAGAACAACTTAATATTCCTGTAGCTCGTTTACGAAAACAACTTTAAAATAAAGATTTCATACTAAGTTCTTGAACCAATGCTTATTTTTGTAAAATAAGCATTGGTTTTTTGTATTTATGAGGATACAGCCGCTCATGTTTACTGTACTATCTTACCCGTAAAACTTAATCGACAACTGTATTTTGATTACTAAACTAGCCCGATTCTTATCTATAATACTGCATCCTCTTTTGATGCCGACTATTTTGTTTACCCTCTTGTTTTATGTGTCGCCTTCAACCATTGCTGGGCTGTCGGTTGTAAATAATCAGGTGATACTCGGAGCAATTTCGGTTAAAATGGCATTATTGATTTTGTTGTTCATCCATACATTTTTGATGCCTGCAATCGGTATTTATATCTTATATCGTTTGAAAGTAGTAAAAAGCCTCGAAATGGATAAACTAGAAGATCGGCGAATCCCTTATTTGTTGACGGTGATTATCTACGTCGCTATTACTGCTTTTTTCTCTTTAAATGATAATCTTCGCCATTTGTCCGAAATATCACTTGTACTCGCTAGTATTACTTTTTCCTTGTCGATGGTTTCCATTATTAGTCTTTTTTGGAAAATATCGGCTCATGCAGTAGGTATCAGTGGTACAGTCGGAGCGATGATTGGGATTGCTATTCGCTATCAGGACGATGCTCTTTTTTATCCAATTCTTATTTTAATTCTCCTTATGGGTTTTTTGATTTCGGCGAGATTACACCTCAATGCTCACACTCCTATGCAAGTATTGGCAGGGAGTTTGTTGGGGCTTGTCATTAGTTTAGGAGCGGTTCAATTTGTGTAAGGAAAACAATTTGGCTTATGTCTAGTTTCTTGGATATGGAAAGAAATGCACAATTAGTTAGTTTACGTCCTGTTATTCATGCAGAGGAAGGACTTCAAACAGTCGTAGAGCATTTTCAGAATGAAGTGTTACGGCCAATCTTAAAATTTCAAAATACGCTCTTATTAGCGATATTTAGTCGTTACTGTCAAAAACAGAAAACTATATTTCGTAATTTATCGGAGCAAGAACAACTTGCTTTCATTGAAAATTCTCTAAAGAAAGATAATCAAATCAGGCGTTATTGTCAGGGCATAGTCGTTGCCTTTTTTACGGAAGCAGAATATGCACGTTATATTGAAGAAGAGGAGGCGATTAACAAACGAATTATTACTTTACTGATAGAACGTTTGGCTTCACAACGAAAGAGTCTAGCATAAAGAAAAAAGGGAAGTAAAACGTAAGCATCGTTTTACTTCCCTTTTTTTATGTTTGTTATTCTGCAAGATTAAGCTTCCTGTAGTGAATAATGTACTTCAGAAAGTCCTCTTAAAATAGCCGCACTTTTTTCTGCCGAAATATCTCTTTGTGGATTGGCTAACATTTCGTAACCTACCATGAATTTTTTGACCGTTGCCGAACGTAATAAAGGCGGATAAAAGGCAAAGTGCCAGTGCCATTCTTCGTGAGCTTCCCCGTCGGTTGGTGCTTGGTGAATCCCTGCCGAATAAGGGAAAGAGGTCTCAAAAAGATTATCGTATCGGGTCGTTAAGCGTTTGTAAGCATTGGCTAAGGCATCCCGTTCGTCAGAGGTCATGTCGCTGATACGAGCCATTTTTCTTTTTGGTACAATCATGGCTTCAAAAGGCCATACTGCCCAAAAAGGAACGAGTGCAACAAAGTGCTCATTTTCAAATAAAACACGTTCATTTTTCTCTAATTCTTTGGCAATGTAATCTGCCAGTAAAGAACGTTGGTGTTTGTTCCAGTACTTGAGTTGAGCGATTTGTTTTTTCATGGGTTCATCAGGTACAGAACTCTGAGCCCAGATTTGCCCATGCGGGTGCGGATTAGAACAACCCATGACAAAGCCTTTATTTTCAAAGATTTGAACATAATTAATGAATGGATTTGCTCCAATCAGTTCATATTCGTTTACCCATGTATCAACCACCTTGCGGATGGCCGTTTCTTCCATTTCGGGTATCGTCAAGTTATGAGCAGGAGAGAAGCAGATTACTTTTCCTAGCCCTTTTTCAGACTTTGCGATAAACAATTCACCATCTTCAAAACTTTCATCTGGCGTATCAGAGAGCAGTGCCGCAAAGTCATTTTCAAAGACAAACGCATCCGTATAATTCGGATTGACTTCGCCATTAATACGAGTATTTCCTGCACATAAATAACAGCTAGGGTCATGAGCCATTTTAGGGTCATTGGCTACTTTCTCTACCTGTCCTTGCCATGGGCGTTTAGCACGATGTGGAGATACCAATACCCAACTGTCGGTTAGTGGATTATAGCGTCTATGGGGATTTTCGTCGAAATTCATTGTTGTGATGATGGATTTTAAATTCTGAATGTTGAAGGTTAGCTACGAGACAATTAGTAAAATCTAACAATCAGCATTCAACATGATAACTTAATGGTATTATAAACGTTCGGTACCGTTGGTTAAGGCAACTTCATAAGTAACAAGCTCTTGACCATATTGAGCCTTGTATGCTTCGCCCATGCGGTTCAAGAAAGCCTCTTTTTGGCTTTTTTCTACGATGTTAACTGTGCAACCGCCAAAGCCACCTCCCATCATTCTTGAGCCAACAACAGCTTCGTCGTTTCTGGTTTGATCTACTAAGAAATCTAACTCTTCACAACTTACTGCGTAATCGTGTTGTAAGCCGTTGTGTGTTTCATACATTTTTTGTCCAAAAGTAGCTAAGTCATTGGCATTGAGTGCATCACAAGCAACTACCACTCGTTCGATTTCGCCAACTACGTATCTTGCACGTTTGAATACGTTTTCTTTCATATTCGCCTCCTGACTTGTCAGCATATCCCAAGAGACATCTCTCCAGCTTTTAACCGATGGATACGCTTGACTGAGTAAGGAAAGACCTTCTTCGCATTCTAAGCGACGAGTATTATATTCAGAATCCCCAAGGGAGTGTTTAACCCCCGAATTACATAAAATTACCGTATGGTTAGGCAGTTTAATCGGAAAGTACTCGTAAGATAAATCACGGCAATCGAGACGAATTACCGAATCTTGTTTTCCAAACATGGAAGCAAATTGATCCATAATTCCGCAATTAACGCCCACAAAATTATTTTCAGCCGCTTTTCCAATTTTGACCAAATTCATGGTTGGAAGATTCAGGTTATATAATTCGTTTAAGCAGAAAGCAAGACCTGTTTCTACGGCAGCCGAAGAAGAAACACCTGCACCTGTAGGAATATCGCCACCAAAAACTAAATCAAAGCCTTGAATAGCATGACCTGCTTTTTGAACCTCATCGACCACTCCCATAAGGTAGTTTGCCCAGTGTCTAGGTTGAGCTATTAAGTTATCAAGTTGAAAGGTAAATGTTTCATTGAAGTCAAACGAAACAATGGTACACACCTTATCAGTACGAGGAGAAATGGCAAAGTAAATCGCTTTATCAATTGCTGCAGGCAGCACAAAACCGTCGTTATAATCGGTATGCTCTCCGATCAAGTTAATACGTCCTGGAGCTCTTACGATGAGGGTAGCTTCTTTTTCAAAAGTCTGTTTAAATTGTGTTGCAATACAAGAAGGGTACATTTGCGATATGTTGATTGATTATGATTATCCTCCAAAGGAATATAAATTTTAGCATAAATAGAAACGAGAAATTGATGAAAGCTATTTTTTTAGGAGGATTTTGACCTAACTGCCAAGTAATTAGTAGATACAATCGTTTGCACAGAACACAAGAAAATTAGGGTTATTTATGAAAGGTATTCTTAAAAAGCCTTGATACAGCCTTATAACTTGTTTTGAGCATGAATTCTTATTACTTTGTGCTTATAATAATTTTAAAGAATAGTACGCAATGCAGAAATCACAGGTTACCATAAAACAAATTGCTCAGGAGTTAGGCGTTTCTATATCGACGGTTTCGAGAGCTTTGCAAAATCATCCTCGAATTGGTTTAAGAACGAAAGAACAGGTTTTTGCGGTAGCTAAGAAACTTAACTATGTGCCGAACCCTGCTGCTATTTTATTGAAGAAAAATCGTACTTCTACGATTGGAGTAGTGTTGCCTCAGCTGGCGGAGGAGTTCTTTTCGCAAGCTATTACGGGGATTGAAGATGTGATTTCGGAAAAAGGCTATAACGTGGTGATTAGCCAGTCACGAGATAGTTTAGAGCGTGAAAATAGGGCTATCAAATCGTTTATCAGTAGTAGAGTGGATGGGGTTATTGCTTCTATTTCTGCTGAAACAACCCAATATTATCAGTTTAGAGAATTGGAAAATTACGGTGTTCCCATCGTATTCTTTGACCGTGTTCCTAAAGATGTACGAGTAAATAAAGTGAGAGGGAATATTGTGGAAGCAGCTTATGAGTCGATTGCTTTTCTGGAAGCTCGTGGGGTTCGTCGGATTGCCATCTTGAATGGGCCTGCTAGTTTAGAAATATGCGATGAACGTCTGATGGGCTATTGGAATGCCCTCAAACAATTGGGCTTGCCTGTGGTACAACAGTATATTAAATCAACCGATTTGAGTAGAGAAGATACGTCTAAGAAAATAGACGAGCTGTTGGCAATGGAAGAACCGCCCGAAGCAGTGCTTTGTTTTAACGATTATGTGGCACTTTATGCCATGCAACAGTGTAAGCAAAGAGGCATTGTTCCCAATAAAGATATCTTATTTGTGAGTTTTGCGAATTTGCCTATTACTGCTTATTTGGATAATCCTCCTTTGGCATCAGTAGAACAATTTGCGTATCAAATGGGAGAGAAGGCCGCACAGTTACTGCTACAAATCATAGATGCACCTGATGATTCAGTACTAGAACCTCAGGATATTGTCATCGATACAAAGTTGGTTGTTCATTAATCAACTACTTCACTTTAAGCAATAGGTAATAGCCTAATGGAAGTATTCCTATTGCTTAAAATTTGCAGACAAACTGAGGAGGTTTTTCTTTTTTCAAGACTAAAAGAATGCCTTCATAGGTAAGTGATTCCAAAAACTTCTTCGCTCTTGTTTCGGAAATATTAATCAGTTTTGCATATTCTTTAGCCGTAATTCGTCTGTTTTTTTTCAGGTACATCAGCAAATATTTTACATTATTTTGCATCAGAAGCGATTCATTCACCTTCGTTTCATTCTTCTTCAGCAATTGTGTCATTTCTTTACCGACAGGCGTTGTTTGGTCGTTGGCACGTATATAAACCGTTTTTTCTCCTTCTTCGTCCAAGACCTTATGTGGTTTTTCAGGGCTTTCTTCGATTTTAATGACTAAGACTGTTTTCTTGCCACCATATTTTAGAGAACGATATTGAATGGATAAAGGGGGCTCAACTAACAACTCTGCGGCTTCGGAAAGTTTGGTGATTTCTTCTATTTCAGAACAGCCCTTTACGGTTCTATCATCGTTGATACCAATTAATAAAGTACCTCCAGAGGTATTGGCAAAGGCAGCGATGGTGCGAGCTATTTTGTAAGAACTGTCTATTTTAGACTTGTATTCGAGATGGGTGGATTCTTGGCGTAATAAGATTTTATCTAATTCTACTTCAGTCATATTGGGGATGGTAGCTACTGTGCTTGATGATGAGAAGGGTATGAACGTTCATGTTGAATTTTGGGTTGGGGTAAATCTCCAATCGCCAAAATTCAACATTTATAATGAAATTAAACACCCCAAACAGCAGGATCACGATTCCACTCTTGTAAGGTAATTAATTGACTTTCTGAAACATATTTTTGTTTTACGGCTTCTTCTACTAGGGTTTCGTAGTTACTCAATGTATAGAATTTTAAGCCTTTTTCAGCAAAATTATTAACGGCAACGTCGAAGCCATACGTAAAAATAGCGACCATACCCAATACATTTGCTCCTGCTTCTCTCAATGCTTCTACGGCTTTCAATGAGCTACCACCTGTAGAAACAAGGTCTTCAATTAATACTACTTTTTGACCTGGCTTAATTTTACCTTCGATTTGGTTACCCATACCGTGTTTTTTAGGCTCAGGACGAACATAACAAAACGGTAAATCTAACCAATCTGCTACCAAAGCTCCTTGAGCAATACCAGCCGTTGCAACCCCAGCGATAATATCAACATCTGCCCAATAGGCCTGTACAGCCGCCGCTAAACCATTTTTAATGGCAGTACGAACTTTTGGGTATGAAAGTGTAATACGGTTGTCGCAATAAATGGGAGAATTCCAACCTGAAGCCCATTTGAAAGGCTTATCTGGACTTAATCTTACAGCTTTAACTTCTAGTAGCATAGAGGCTACATCTTGAGCGAGTGTTTTTTGTTCCATCTTGTGTTATTTGTTCGTCTGTTTCTTAATGGTTCGGTGTGGCCAACTATGGCTTGACTTAAACTTATTTGCAAAATTAGGAAGTATCGGCAATGTTTTGGTAACAAAACCGTAATTTTGCGTAAATGAAGTTAATTTAGTGTCAGTCATTCGACATCACTCATGATTTTATACCCTTCATAAAGAAGTAGTAAATAGACGTAAAACGAAGGTGTTTGTCTAGGAAATAGGCAACTTAACCCTTAAATTTAGCGTATTATTTGAGAACTACTTAATTATACTATTCCGAAGCCACAAACCAAAATATGGTAATATTTATAGATGATCGACCTGTCCGAGTGATTAGTGCTAAAAAAGCTAAGTCGCTTACTACCACGGAATTTGATAAATTTATTGATGCAAAATTAGAGCCTGTTCGTCCTGAACTGCTCGAGGGTCACGTACTTATCGTGAATGTTTTATTACCTACTATTGCTCGTTTATTTGCTATCTTAAAAGAAAGTGAATTGCCTTATTTTCAGTCAATTACCTTGGTGGCAGACGATAAAGATAGTATTGAAGAGCAAATCAAAGCCCAATATAAAGTAATTAAAGCGGCTGGCGGTGTTGTTCGTAATCGAGAAGGACAGCTATTGTTAATATTTCGTTTGAAAAAATGGGATTTGCCTAAAGGAAAACTTGACAAAGGTGAATCTTCTAAAATTGCCGCTGTGAGAGAAGTAGAGGAAGAATGTGGGGTGTCTGTGACTTTAGAAAAAAAAATATGCACAACTTTTCATACCTATACCTACAAAAACGAACATATCTTAAAGCAAACTAAATGGTATGCCATGGATTTGGTAAGCGATAAAGAGATGAAACCGCAGGTAGAAGAGGATATAGAAAAGTTGGAGTGGATGGATAAAAAGCAAGTACATACGGCAATGATTAACACGTATTCATCTATCCGATTTGTGATTAGACGCTATTTTCATGAAGGTTTAGACCTTTGGGGTGAGTAGAAGTAAAACGATACTATAACGAAAAGCGATAGAGAAATTTATCGCTTTTTTGATGAACATAAACACCATTACTTTTGACTAGAAAACTACTTTAATAATTTATACAAAAACAATACTTCTATGAAAAAACTCTTGTTTTTAGTACTCCTTTCCAGTGCGAGCTTTGCTCAACGTCCTCAAGTTTTTATTACAGGGCAAGTACCAGAGAAGGTCGCCATGTCCTCTGAGCGGTTGGCTCGTGTGGAAGAATTGTTGAATCAGAAAATAGCCGAAAAGCGAATTCCTGGGGCTGTTGTATTTGCTGCCCGTCATGGACAGGTCGTTATGGATAAGGCTTTTGGAATGAACGATGTAGAGGCTAAAAAGGCTCTAAAAAAGAATGACATTTTTAGAATGATGTCGATGTCGAAGGCCATTACTTCCATTGCGGTGATGATGTTGTATGAAGAAGGACGTTTTAACTTGGATGACCCTATCTCGAAGTATATACCTGCGTTTAAAAATCCACAGATTTTAGATAGTATCAGTAAAAAAGATAGCTCTTATATTACGCATACAGCCAAAAAGGAAATCACGATTCGTCATTTATTGTCGCACACGGCAGGTATTCCTTATCAATTTGAACCACATAAGAAGGCGAAAATCCCGTTTTATTTTTCAGTAAAAAAGGAGACAATTGCTGAAACGATGAATCGCTTGGCGGCACTTCCTAAATTACATGAGCCTGGCGAACGTTTTACCTATGGTTTAAATACCGATGTGCTGGGTTATTTTGTAGAGGTGATTTCAGGAATGCCTTTCGATCAGTTTTTGAAAAAACGAATCTTTGAACCCTTGGCGATGAACGACACAGGTTTTTATGTAGAAGATGCTAAAAAAGACCGTTTGGTAAAAGTATATGAAGAAATAGGGAAAGAGCCGGGTATTTCACCTAAAGCAAATTCGGAATGGACGGATTATCCCATCTCAGGAGCCAGAACTTATTTTTCAGGAGGAGCAGGTTTAACTTCTACTGCCCAAGATTATGCAAAGATTTGCCAGCTATTACTTAATAATGGTACTTTTAATAATAAACGTCTGTTGAGTAGAAAGACTGTCGAGCTGATGACAATGAACCAAATTGGAGATTTAAACGTGCGAGATCATAAGAATAAATTTGGTTTAGGATTTGAAATTTATACAGAAACAGGACATGCGAAACTCCCTAGTTCTGTAGGGGCTTATCAGTGGGGAGGAATGTATTATACCCACTATCATATCGATCCAAAAGAAGATTTAATTTTGGTCGTTTTGTTCCAAGTGTATCCCTCTAAAGGTTGGGGAATCGAAAAACAAGTGGAACAATTGGTAGAACAAGCGATTATTGACTAAACTTTTGCAGGGAAATGTAGGTAAAACACGGACGTTTTGAGTAAAATGTTTGTGAAAATGCTTATTAGTTTTTATCTTTGCACCTCAATTCAGTTACAGAAAACAAAAAAATACGCAATATGCTGATTATCACTATTAAAGAAAACGAGTCAATCGACAAAGCTCTTAAAAGATTTAAAAAGAAATTCGAAAAAACTGGCGTTGTGAAACAACTTCGTAAACGTTCTGCTTTTGAAAAACCATCAATCTCTCGTCGTACAGAGGTTATCCGTGCTAGCTACAAACAACGTATGTACGGTAATACAGAGGCTTAGTATTCTCGAATTTGAAGATAAATGCTTTTAAGGATTGGAGATGCGTCTCCAGCTAATCAGCATTCTTACAAAGCATACTATTTTTGAATATAGAAATTGATTATCTTCGTTTATGAAAACGGAGGTAATCAATTTTTTTTTGCAGTATATCAGAAACGAAAAGCGATGTAGCGAGCATACAGCTACTGCTTACGGTAACGATATGCTCCAGTTTGCCAACTACTTGGCAACTATGTATGATTTTCACCACCCCCAGTTGGCAGATCATCGAATGATTCGTTCGTGGGTTGTTTCCTTGGTGGAACAAAAGCTTGAAAATCGAAGTGTTAACCGCAAAATTGCTACGCTACGCAGTTTTTATACTTTTCTACTAAAGAAAAAAGTCATCGAGCAAGACCCTATGCTCAAAGTGACGGCTCTAAAAACACCGAAAACCTTACCTACTTTTGTCCGTGAAACCGAAATGGATACTTTGCTGGATGATATTGAGTTTGAGGAAGGTTTCGAGGGTATTAGAGACAAGCTCATTTTAGAGTTTCTCTACGGAACAGGTGTGCGTTTGTCAGAATTAATTGCTCTAAAAGAACAGGATATTGATTTTTATAACCGCACGATTAAAGTCACAGGAAAGCGGAATAAACAACGAATCATTCCTTTTACGAATGGATTAGCTGCCTTGATTGAAACCTATCGTAATGCTAAAAATTTAGAAGGGCTTCAACAAGAATACTTGTTAGTTACCGACAAAGGAAATCCTACCTATCCTGTTTTGATTCAACGAGTTGTTAAAAAATATTTGAGTATGGTCACTAGCCTTACCAAAAAATCCCCCCATGTACTAAGACACTCGTATGCGACTCACTTGCTCAATAATGGGGCAGAACTAACAGCGATTAAAGATTTATTGGGGCATTCGTCTTTGTCTGCTACACAGATTTATACGCATAACTCATTTGAAAAAATTAAAAAAATATACGAACAAGCCCATCCTAAAGCATAGATTTCATTCACTACAGAAACGTGTATGCATTTTGTATAAGCACGTTTCTGTAGTGAATAAACCCAGGTTATCATTCTACCAATTGTATATCTTTTCTCAAAATTTGTAGTCGCTCTTTTTGATGGGTAGCAATATCCATAAATACGATTCCAGTTGCGGTATATCCTAAATTTTTCACACCGCCTACTTGCATCTCTAAACTGTCGATGTATTCATCAAAACAAAAAGCGGGATTTTGCTGAATGT
Organism: Flectobacillus sp.; assembly: GCA_023255485.1. Classification (GTDB taxonomy): domain Bacteria; phylum Bacteroidota; class Bacteroidia; order Cytophagales; family Spirosomataceae; genus JALRIJ01. The sequence goes on along the minus strand of JALRIJ010000021.1, from coordinate 5,060 downwards.
AGTGAAGACAACGGTCATATAGCTGTTGTACACGAGTGTCTTCCCCATTTTGAGCCAATGCAAGTGCTGCCCATCCTAACCAAATCATCCAGATACCTCCATTATGATAATGGTGAGGTTTATTTTTAAAGACAAATAAGTAAAAATTAGCAAGCTCCTCCCAATTAGCATCTGTAGGGGTAATGATAGGGTAAAAGACAGAAGGAAATGTTTCCTTAGAGCTGAATACTTCATCAATCCATTCAAAAACCCCTTGATTAAACTCATGCTTAATCACTAAGGTCGTGAGCATATTGGCAGGTAAATCGAATACCGTAGAATAACCAATGGGCGAGAAACCAGACGCATAGTAAGGGAGGGTTGTCTTTTCGCTAAACCTTTTGTAGGCAACTTGATGGTATTTGATACCTTCTGTGCTATAGCTAGGGTCAATAATGTAATTGCCCAAAATCGTTTCTTCTATCTGGTTGGCTTTTGCTGTCCAAGAGGCATTTTCAAACGAGTTTCCACAGAGACGTAATGCCCAAAGTCGTAAAGCTTGATCGTAAAGTAAATAGCCTTCATACGGATATTCATCTGCCCAATTGCCCCCTCTTGGCACATAGACCAAATGTTTTTTGTTGTATTCAATGGAATTTAATAATTCGATGGTTTTATGTACTGATTCTTTCCAATCCTCGGCTTGTAAATAGCCTTCTTGTAGTAGTAATCCAATGCCGATGAGGTAGTAGGTACACGAGTCAATCTTGGCACTTAGTGTTCCATAGCTAACATGAGTTACCTGTTGAGTATCGAATTGGAAGTTGGAGGCAATTTGCCCATTGTTACCTTGGGTAACTTTGAAATGATAAAGTGAGGAAATCAATCCATCAATAATGGTTTGATTTTCAGCTAGCAGCCCTGCTATACCAGCCATCACAGCATCTCGTGCAAACACAGCATTGTAATTGCCTTCGTTGCTCAAGGATGCTCTAATACCAAAAGGGGTGCATAGCTTTTCGAGTAATTGAATAGCTTGCGTTTTCAAGATCTTATTATTTATAAAAATGGTTGACTACTTAGTCTGTGCTGACGAAGTATGGTCATAAAATTAGTGTTTTTTACAATAGTAAATCTTGTGTTAGTATAATTTTAAGCAGATATTAATATGGACCTTATATAAAGAGGGTAGCAGGATTATTTTTTCTTCGTAAATAAGTTTTCTACTACCCAAGCTGGGCCAATAAGTAAAAATTGTAAATCTTGAAAAAAAGATGGCTTTTTCCCTTCTACTTTATGCCCATAGAATTGCCCAATCCAAGCTACCGAAAATACACTCAATGAAAAGATGACAAGCGATGTGTGCAGGCTTATTAAATAGTTGACGAATAAACATACAAGGGTAAATCCCGCAATTTTTAAAGACATTGAAATGGATAATCGGACATAGAAATACATTACGAAGAGAAATACAACAAAAGCCCAATTTTCAACGAATGGCATATTGAGTTGCCATAGGTTGCTGAGTGGACCACTAGGAATACTTTGTAAGAGACCAATAATTGAAAAATAGATAGATGGAACACAGATATAATGTATCGTTTTATTGATTGGATTTTGATGGCTAACACCATATTCGACAAACCATTGTTCAAGAGATTTCATACTATATATTGTTTAATGTGGATGGGAAGTACCGTAAAATCAGGGGACTTAATTGTATAAATATACTAAATTAATACAATTAATAATTGATTAAATACTGTGTTTTTAAGTTCAGTTAACTGTTTTGTCAAAAAATAACTTGATGAAAAGAGACATAAATGGTTGTTCTTGGGAGAGGTTTCTCGTTTAACGAACAGTAGGATTTTATATACCTCTTACATGAATGAGATTATTCAAGGTAGAAATTGAAATAATATAACTATTTTAAGAATTCAGCAAAAATACTTTCAATGATATAAATCACTTTTTTAAAGAAATAGCTAACTTCATTGCCAGATAAGAATAAGAAGTTCATCACAAACAGATACCAAAATTTAGCTCCAAAAGAGGATGCGAATCACTGCTAAAAGTTAGAAAGAGGTATTGTACTATTATGAAAAAAAGCGTTGTCATTATCGGAGGAGGCTTTGCAGGTATTAACTTGGCAAAAGCGTTAGTGGATAGTAACGAGTTTTCTATTACGTTGGTAGATAAAAATAACTACCATTTTTTCCCACCGCTTATTTATCAAGTGGCTACGGGCTTTTTAGAGCCTTCGTCGATTAGTTATCCTTTTAGAAGGTTGTTGAAAGGAAAAGAAAATATTCGTTTTTGGTTGGGCGAATTGGTGCGAGTGAATCCGGAAGCCAATGAGGTTGTATTGTCGAACGGTACCTTGTCTTATGATTATTTAGTGTTTGCTACGGGAACGGATACCAATTATTTTGGAATGGAAAATGTCCAAAAACATGCGATTCCGATGAAGACTTTGGTGGATGCTTTGAACATGAGAAACTTACTCCTACAGCATCTCGAGAAGGCCTCGACGATAGAGGATAAGGAGGAGAAAAAGAAATTATTAACGATGGTTATTGCGGGTGGAGGCCCAACGGGAGTTGAAATATCGGGGATGTTTGCTGAAATGAAAAACAACATTATCCGTAAAGAATACCCAGAATTGACGAATAGTGCCTTATCTGGGATTTATTTGGTTGATGGTGCTCCAAGTTTATTAACACCCATGAGTAAGAAGTCGCAGGAATATGCTTATCAATCGTTAACAGAACTAGGGGTGAATGTACAGTTTAACAAACAGGTAACAGACTACGATGGCGATGAAGTAAAGTTTAGCGATGGAACGAGTATTTTTACTAAAAACTTAATCTGGGCAGCGGGTGTAACGGCGATGGTATTTGAGGGTATCCCAGCTACTTGCTATGGTCGTGGAAAACGCTTGCTTGTGGATGCTTTTAATAAAGTAAAAGATACAACGAATATTTATGCGATAGGAGATACCTGCTATATGGATACTGACCCGAATTTCCCAGCGGGGCATCCGCAGGTGGCTCAAGTGGCTATTCAACAAGGACTTCTTTTGGCGAAAAATTTGCAAAATCAGGTTTCTCCTAACGTATTTTTGTATAATGATAAAGGTTCGATGGCCATCATTGGCAAGGCAAAAGCGGTGGCAGATTTGAGCCCTAAAGTACACTTTAATGGATTACTGGCTTGGCTAACGTGGTTGCTCATTCATATTATGTCCTTGATTAATTATCGTAATAAATTGAGAACGCTATACAATTGGATGTCAGCTTATTTTAGTAATAATTCATCGCTACGGATGATTGTAAGACCGCAGAAGAAAATAGTATAAAAGTAAGATGAGGCTGATTGAAAAATCAGCCTTTTTTGTGGGGTACAAGTCTCGTTAGCGAGTTAAAATTCAATTTCCTCTTGCTAAATGAGCAATGAAAGGCTTAAAGGCTATTTAGTCTGTAAATGATAGCCGATTTTTGTAGTTTTGCACCAGTAAATTGATGAGACTCCTATAAAATGAAAAATTATTACCTCCTTATCTGTGCTAGTATCCTATGCTCAACGATTCATTGTATTGCTCAACAACCTGTGCAATTTTGTTCTCCTATTACGATTTCTGTTAAAGCAGTTGATTTGCTTACGCAAAAAGAAGTACCTGCCCAATTTGAAGTTTTTCTTACAAAGTCTCAACAACAAATAAGAACAGGAGCGACTTATGATGTTGATGCTTGTCGTTTTCCTTTACTGCAAGCCGACTCCATTTATATTCTTGTCAAATCACCAGGGTATTACGATACCGAAGATTTTCTAGTCGTTGAACAGGACACTAGTGCCTTGATTAGTTATGCTGTGATGATGGAAAGGGATATTCCTTTTGAAGAATTGAAGGTAAATGAGGTGAAGAAGTTAGACAAAATCTATTTTGAACAGGGGAGTTTCTTGCTCAATGCGACTTCTATCGAACAGTTGATGAAATTATATGTTGCTCTACGGGATAATCCGAAGATGAAAATCCAAATTGCAGGACATAGTGACAACGTTGGAAACCTTAAAATCAACCATTTTTTATCGGAGAATAGGGCAAAAGTGATTGGTAGTTTCTTGATGGATAAAGGAATAAAGAGTAACCGCCTACAATTTGTGGGTTATGGACATACTAAACCTGCCACAGGAAATGATACCGAAGAAAACCGTGCAGCGAATAGAAGGGTGGAGGTATTGGTGATGGAGAGGTAATGAGTTGTGGGCTTTGAGATGGTGGGGGTAATCAAAGCATAAATCTTCAATTTTGTACAAAAGTTTAATAGAAGTGCTTTTAGTTTCGTATTCTGAAAATCCTGTTAGCCAATGTTTGTTCTTTCGTCTTCGTCAAGTGTAGTTATTAATGCATAAAAGTCTTTGTATTGGTCTTGAAACGTATCCGCTATTTCGTGGTCCCACAGTATAACTGGATAGTTTTTGTCATCTTTATTTCTGTTCGTGTCGAAACATAGTAAACCCCAATCACTCCAATTTATAAATGGGATATAACCTTTTTCGATTAGGAATTCTGTCGGATAATCATCAAAAATCATTTTTATAAGGCTTGCTCTCCAAGTGTTTACTGGATGTGAGCAAAAGGAAGCTTCTGAAATTTGAAGTTCATAAAAGTGTTTATATCTGATTGCGCAAGCAGCTAATTGCATTGCAGCGTGCAGCAAGTGCGCATCATGCTGCACGAGGTACATCAAAACAGGTCTCGAGCATCCAGCACATCGGCGCAGCGCAGCAAGCCCCCGGCTCGTGCAGCAAATGCAGCACAGCGGGGTACCCCTAAAGGGGTAACCCCCGATGCTGCGCTGTCATTGCTGCATATCGCGCCTGCCGCAGCATGCAGCAGCAGCATGCAGCATGGCTAAATGCTGCGCTGGCTAGTGATCACTTGCATGCGTTCCTGGTGCCCCTAAATTTATTTTTAATTATTTTCTACCTTTTCATATTTTTTAACAAAGTCCGCAGGTGAACCACGAAATATTTCTTTCTTACGACTTCCATTCTCATAACAAACATACTCGATTGAA
>JALRIJ010000219.1 GCA_023255485.1 Flectobacillus sp. | reverse complement strand
CCGTAACTTCCTCTTATTTTTAAGTAATCAAGAATGCCTGTCGGGAAGAATTTTTCGTTAGAAATCACCCAACCCAATGAGCCTGCATAGAAATTAGCGAATTTGTTATCTGTACCAAAGGCATAAGAACCGTCACGACGAGCCGAGAACGAAGCCAAGTAGGTATCTTTGTAATCATAATTTACTCGACCAAAATACGATTGATTTTTTCTGAAATATTGGCTATTTCCCATCGTAATGGCATTGGTATTCGTGGCTGTATTCACGCCTGTAGCACTCGTCAAATCGGCAAAATCCCATGAGTTAAAAGGAACATCTTGACGTGAACCGTTGATAGCATCTCCTGCAATTTTGGCAAAAGATAAACCTAAGACCGTTTCAAAATTGTGTGATTCGTTGATTTTGAAATTATACGTTCCAAAGGCTTCAAATGTGTAGGTATTGTCGGTATTTTTGGCTTCGTAAACGCTGTTATGCTTACCCAATACCGTTGAACCGTCGGCATTCATGGAGTTTTCTACGTTCAAGGGACCATAAAAAGCCAATGGCGTAAACGATTTGAAGGTATTATTCCAGTTGGTATAACCAAAACGAGAAGCAAGCGTTAGGTTTTTGATTACTTCATATTGTAACTCCAATTTTCCATAAAACTTATTTCCATTGCTTTCATTGTAGCTGTTGTCAAGTTTTGTCAAAGGGTTAAAAATTTCCGATAACAATAAATTACTGAAACCATATTTGCCTACGGTATTCGGTACGGTATTGAGTACTGAAACCGTTGGGTCGAAGTTTAAAGCACTACCAATAACCGAGTTAAACGAGTTTTCTTGTACCCCCATGCTTTTGATATTCACATAGCTTGTGTTGGCTAAGAACTTCACTTTAGGCGAAATTTGGAAGGTTAAGTTCGTCGTCATGTTCATACGGTTAAAGTTGGAATGATCGCCACCGCCAACGATACCGTCTTGTCCTGTATAACCTCCCGAAACAAAATATTGCACTTTGTCGCTACCACCTCTTACCGATAAGTTGTGCGATTGCAAAGCAGCATTTTTGAAAACCTGTTTTTGCCAGTCAGTACCAACGCCTAAAGTTGATAAGTCTTTGAAAATAAGACCTCCACCCGAAACCGTACTTCCTTCGTTTAGCATAGCACCGTATTCGCTGGCATTCAAGACACCGATGGTACGCATTACTTGTTGCACGCCATAATTGCTACTAAATGAAACTTCTGCTTTTTGATTTCTGCTACCGCTTTTTGTCGTAACGACAATAACGCCGTTACCGCCTTTTACACCATAAATAGCCGTTGTTGCGGCATCTTTCAAAACGTTCATCGACTCAATGTCTGAGGCATTAATCGAGTTGAAATCATTCAACGTTTGTGGGACACCGTCAACAATTACGACAGGGTCAGTTCCAGAGAACGAAGGAATCCCACGAATCAAAACCGTTGGTTTTGAACCTGGCGAACCACTTGAAATTACTGTTACCCCAGAGGCTCTTCCTTGTAGGGCATCTTCTGGTCTAACAGGTTTTAATTTCTCAATATCGCTTCCTTTTACGGTAGAAATAGCCCCCGATACGGTCGTTACTTTTTGAGTACCATAACCCACAACCACCACTTCGTTTAGGTTTTTGGTGTCTGGATTTAGGCTAATATTTACCGTAAAACGATTACCCACTAAAACCTCTTCACGGGTATAACCCACCGAGGTAATGACCAAAACGGCTTTTTCGTTGGGTACTGTTAAGGTATAATTACCGTTTTCGTCAGAAACTGTTCCTTTCGACGTTCCTTTGATGGCAATACTTGCCCCAGGAATGCCTTCACCTTTTTCGGCATCGGTAATTTTTCCTTTGATGGTTTGCTCAATTACTTGAGCGTCTATATTGGTAGTTGAAGCTCTGTTAAGCAAAATCTTGCTGTCCACCACTTCATAATTGATTTTTAAAGGACGTAGTAAGTCATCCAACAAGACCGATAGTTTTTCTTGTTTGGCAGAAATACTGGTTTTTCTACTAGCCGAAATCAATTGAGGGCTGTACATGAATTTCACATTGGCAGTCGCTTCAATTTGTTCGAGGATTTTTTCAACCTCTTGATTATAAGCAGTTAAACTAACTTTACGCCCAAGTATTTCTTGTGCGTTTACATTTCCAGCATTGGCAAACGAGATGCACAAAATGGAAATGAAGAGTTGAGCTAAGGAGATTCGCATAATCTTGATCGGAATCTTAGTGAATTGTCGGGTTTTTGACATAATTTTGGATTGTTGGTTTTAAACTGACAAAAAAAGAATCCCTGTCATCAATATAATTGATGGAGAAAAGCCTGAGAACTTTTGGGATAGTACGGTCGATGATGTTGGTAGCATCATCGACTTTTTTACTTTATTAGATGCCTCTTTACTGCGGAGGCGATTTACAGGATATGTTCATTGGATAATTCGCTAAATCAGTATTTTAAATTAAGAACCTATTGGAATCATTCGTTTAACACATAATTAATCATTACGTATTCATCATTACTAATTGCATCCTTTCCCATGAATGATAATCTGCTCGCCTTTTACCTCATAACTAGCTTCAATAACCTTACAGATAAGGGCTATTTTTTCCATCAGAGGTTCATCGCCCAAGGTCGCATTCAGCTCACAAGATGCCATTAACGTTGGGTCATAGACAATCTTGATAGGGTAGGAGCGTTCGAGGGTATTGAACACTTCTTCCAAAGACGCATGCTTGAAGACAAAGTTTTGAGTCTGAATGGCTGGTAGTTGATTCAAAGTAGCTTCCGCCACAATTGTTTTCGTAAATGCTCCTTCTGGACGTTTATAAATTAACTGTTGATTGGGTAGTATCACTAAGCCTGAGAGTGCTTTTTGAGTTGATTTCTCGGTAAATTGACCATCTTTTTGATTGAATACGGCCACTTTACCCGTTTTAACAATTACTTGAACGTCTTTGTCTTTGGCAAAAGCCTTAATGGTAAAACTGGTGCCTAACACTTTCGCAACCATTTCGTTAGCATATACAAAAAAGGGCTGATTGGCATTCTTCGCTACTTCAAAAAACGCTTCCCCCGAAAGAACTACCTCTCGTTTTTCGCTCGTAAATTGATTTGGATAACTCAAACGGCTATTGGGTTGAAGCATCACACTCGACCCATCGGGCAAGGTAACGAGTTGTGTTTGTTTGGCGGTTGTCACCACTTCGTTGATACGTGTCTCTTGGGCAAGTTGAGCGACACTTTCAGTATATACAGCGGAAGGTTCTTGACTCGTTTTTACAAAAAATATCCACGCTAAGAAAGGAATTAAGAATAAGGATGCTGCCACACCCATACGAACTGAAAGGCGGTGGAAAAATGGAATAACCTTTATGTTACGCTGTTCAGCCGCATTGACTAATTGTGCAATGGCTACCTCAATTTCTTCTTCGCTTATTTCCTCTTGAGCATTTCGCAATGACAATACAATTTGTTGTGCTAAAGCAATGGTTTCTTTTTTTTCAGGATGTTGCACGAGCCAGCTATCCCAAAAAAGCGTTGCTGTTGCTTCTTTTTTGAGTACCCATTTCCTAAAACTGCTATCTAATGCAAAGTCATTTGCCGTATATTGTGTGTAATCTAACATAGAATAATTAGTATTATTTTGCCCTATAATCAGAAATAGCCGAGAAGTATTGGGGGATACTCACTTAAATCAATATTTTTTTTTGAATTAATACTATTTTAAAATAGGCTTAATATTAGGCCCTGATTATCAAGGGAATGTGAAGAGAATATTTTTGAGAAAGAATTTTATGTCTTAACACAGGTGACTAAAGCCATCTGCTAAAGGGAAGACCGATACATAAAATAGAAAAGTTGAAAGGCTAAAAACCAATTGTGTTTTAGGTTTTGAATGGCTCGTTGGAGTAGATTCGACACCGATTGGCGGTTCATATCCATGATTTCCGCAATTTCTTCGATGCTTAATCCTTCGTAAAACTTCAAGAAAATAACCTCCTGTTGTCTTTTGGGCAAAGACGACAAAATGCTTTTTATTTTTAGCTCATTTTCATAGAATAACTCCAACTCAATGATGTCAGATTCTGCCGTAACTCCTTCCGAAACAGGTAATTCTGTGTCGAATTCGTCGGTAAAAGCTTTCTTTTCTTGCTGTAATTTTTTGAAGAGGTTATTGCGTAAAGACTTTAATAAATAAATGGTGACAAAAGGCGATGTTTGGAGATTTTCACGGTGATCCCAGAGGTATAAAAAAAGGTCTTGAATACAATCCTTAATGAGTTCTTTGTCTTTGGTAAACTTGGTCGCATAGTTGAATAACACCCGATAATGGTTGGTAGCTAGTTTGCCAAGTGCTTGGCTATCACCCTCTTTAAACTCTTTCCATAGCGTTGTGTTATGTGTATTGACATCCATTGTACGGGCGTAATGCGATTGGTTACGAATGAGACATTACGAATTTTCTATTAAATATGTAATTACAAAGTTTAAACACAAAATCATTGATAGGTGTTTCAACTTTATAAGGCTGTTTTGTTGATGGTATAGCGTGCGACATAACTTAGTATAATTTCAATCCGTAAAAAACCTATAAGGTTTCATTCCAAGAAGTTATGTCGTAGGCTATAACAACGTTTTGAAGTAATTGCCCAAAGATACTTAATAAATTAAGAAAGCGGAAAGGTCATATTTAAAATAGCCTGACAGAACAGTTTAGACTGTGGGAGGGAGGAAGTAGCGTTGTCAACTTTATAAAGTTGACAACGCTAAGGTATTCAAAGGTTAATTGATGATGATTTTGATAGTTGATGTTTTATCTCCAGCAGTAATTCTTAAAAAGTAAATCCCTTTGGGTAGTTCTTTGACACTTATTTGTGTTTTCAACGTTCCATCGTTTATCTTCTCAGAAGTTTGGAAAGAGTTTTGCCCGTTCAAATTAAGGATGTTTACTATTGCCTCTTTATAATTGTCTATAAAATTCATTTCAAGATTAAAAACGCCTTCATTGGGATTGGGATATAATTTAATATCTGGAGAAAGCGGATTTTCTGATGCTAAAATATTGACAGAAATACTGTTAGATTCTTGAGAACATCCATTTGCGTCCGTAACTGTTACAACATAAACCCCAGAACTTGTAGGTTGTAAAGTTGTAGAGCTGGCATTCGTAATAAGTTGCTTATCTTTAAACCACACTAAAGCCCCCCCATTAACGACATTGGTGCTTGATATTTTTCCATCTGCATTATTCCAAGTAAGGGTAGGTGCTACTGGTTTAGGATTGATGGTAATGGTATTTGACGTGGCAATCACTGGGGCTTCGTATTTT
>JALRIJ010000218.1 GCA_023255485.1 Flectobacillus sp. | reverse complement strand
GCCATCGGGAAAAGTCGTTCCCGCTTTTTGCTGGGCAAAACTCGCTTGTGAAAGGCTGACCAAACAAGCGAATAAGATAATGAGTTTTTTCATGTGTTATTACAATGTATTTTAGAAAACTGTGTTGGTTCAGGGATTAAAATCCCTGTTTACTAGCTCGGACTGGGATAATCAATTCAAAAATCCCGTAGGGATTACAATATTTTTAGAAAACTGTGTTGTAGTTCAGGGATTAAAACCCCTGTTTACTAGCTCGGCCGTCCCGATGAGACTTGTAAAATTTAAAGTTCTGGACAAGTCTCGTAGAGACGACCGATTTTGTAAGGATGTAATTTATTGCATCCCTACGGTAACTGCTCAGGGATTAAAATCCCTGATTACTATCTCGGTCGTCCCGATGGGACTGGGATAATCAATTCAAAAATCCCGTAGGGATTACACATAGGTAGTTTAATTCCCAAGTGTTTTCAATACCACAGGTCCCATTAATCCCGAAGGCATTGGCGACCATTTCGTAGCGTCCAGCGGTTTGTATTTTACGCTTACGATATTGGCATCGTAGAATTTCTTCCATTCTGGATGTTGTTTGTCGTATAGACGCATATAGTTGGCTGATAGGTTCTTAACTTCAATCTCAAGGCTATTTTTACCAACTTTTAAAACACTTTTCGGAATCGTTAATTTGAAAGGCAAACACCAAGCTGTTCCGATTACTTTACCATTGATTTTTACGACGGCACTTTCGTTGACATTCCCTAAGTCGATGCTAAGATTTTGAGAAGCTAACTCTTTACTAAGGTCAATTTCTTTGCTGTAACGCACCGTCCCCCAGAAGAAATCCGTTGAGTCTGCCCAAGTTGTCCAAGAACTTAACTGGTCAATCGTTTTAGATAATTGAATACGTGGTTTTCCTGCAAGAAAATCTACTTTCCATGCTCCAGAAAGGGTTAAACTAGTTTTAGCACTGTTGTTGACGATTGCTGTGGTAGCTGTTTGTCCTTCTTCCAAGAAACAAGATTCTCCTGAGGCTAAGCTCAAATACACAAGCGTTTTACCATTTTCGTGTTTCGTTGGTATTGTTTTATACGTATTATTTAAAACATCATAGAAACGAGGATTTACCATATTGGCACTCAAGGTAATCCAACCCGTAGCGAATTGATTATCTAAATTGCTGATAAAATAAATTACTTTTCCTGCCTGTTTTTTACGAATAAAACGAAGCCCTTTGTCTGTCCAAGATTCTTGAGGAACGCCCAACGATGGTAATACTGTAAAGATGTCTTTTCCCGAAATAGACTGCTGAGAAAGCAAGGCCATTTGTGTTTGGAACTTTGCTTTACGAGCTTCAAATTCGTTGAATCCTGTGAAGCTACTAGGCTTTTCACCTGCAAAAATAATTTTTGCCCCTTGTTTACTTAATGCTAAAAGTGTTTCTAGTGTTTGTTCAGGTAAGTAATTACATGAAGGAATGACAATTGTTTTATAGTTGGAATTTCCAGCTTTGATTTGTCCGTTGGTTACTTTCAAACGCTGTAATTGAAGGTCAGATATATAGTCGAAGCTATACCCTTTTTCAAGCAATTGTTTACAGGTTTGTCCATAAGCCTTTTGTGAAATCCACGAGCCAATGCTGTGAATATCAAGCTGATAAATCGCATCTACTGATTTTTTTGAAGTAGCCCAAAGGTCGTTGATAGGGAAATAAACCAATACATCGTTGTCTGGTTGGCTATTCTGTAAACGGCTCTGGCAACGTTGAATGTAGCCTGTCAGTTGAGGCATTTCATTCCAAAAATGCGACGATGGACCAAAGTTTGTGGAAGCATAGAATAACCAGCCTGGGAAGGTTTCTTCTTTCGGAGAGTAAGCAATTCCATGAAAGAAGATATGGTTGATACCTGCCGTGAATAACTCATCTACTTGAGGTTTCACCTGCGAAAGAGATACTTTAAAGTGGTTGGCTAACCACGTACAAGTTTCTGAACTTACCAATGTTTTTCCCGTAAGGTTCGATGCCGAAGAAGCAAATTTCATTGCCAACGGGCTAGGAATACCAAAACGCTCGATTTCATATTCATCGTCGATACGCAAATTAGGAATATTGAAACGACTAGAACCAAACGATTCTGTTTCTGGCACGTCAGCCGTAGCATACAAATCAAGCAAATTTCCTGGTGAGCCATGAGCCTGATAACGAGAAATATAGTTCTTTTTCGCACTCCAATTTGTCCATTTAGTAGCGTAGTTTTCCAATACTAAATCGGCAATAGTTTGGTGATAATCCATTTTAATCAAGGTATTCCGTTCGTTTTTCGTGGTGTCTAAAAACTCCGAAATGTGGTCTTGAATATCGTATCCTCTTCTTTTTTTGAATTCTTCTGGAAATTTATTTGTCCAGTTTGCTCCATACACTTCGTAAGAATCGTTGTACATCGCACGAGGGTGAGCCGTTGTTTTGGCAAAAGCCGTATCAAAACGTTGTAAATACTGAGGCATGGCATCTGCTCCAAAAGGGTCGAGTACCAAACCTGCTCCACCTGGTGATGGACGTTTTACCTGTTGCTTTGTTAAGGTAGTGACTAGTTTATTTCCTTCTAATTTCCATTTTTTAGCGGCTGTTTCTTGCGTAACATTAGGACCACCAAAAGGCCAACCTGTTCCCGTCGTCAAATCGACCCCAATATGCAAGCGTTTGCCTTCCTGAGTAGTATGTTCCAGAAAACGTAACCATTGATCATTTAAGAAAGGAGTAAATTGTTTTTCATAGCCTTTCACGCCATAAATCGGAATGATGTGCACACCACCGATACCCGCTTTGGCAAATAGTTCGAGTTGATTGGTAATGCTTTCTTTGGTAACAGCATTGCCCATCCACCACCAAAACGTCCATGGTTTGGCTGTATCATACGTTTTTTGTTGTCCAAAGCTTGAAATTGCTACACAACAAATAGCAATAAGCATACATAGTTTTTTCATAAAATGGATGTTTGTTTTGTGAAAAGGGAGGGAGGCAAGGAGGCAGAGAGGCAAAATAGGCAAGGAGGGACAAAGGCAAGGAGATTTTACCCTCTTAGGAGTACTCTTTGTTCTTTGCCTTCGTGCCTTTTTTACCCTATCCTAATGGATGTTGTCCTTTCAGGGCTTTTGGAACTCGTTGCCTTTTTGCCCCCGTGCCTCATTGCCTTTTGATAGGGCGTTACCCTATCCTAATGGATGTTGCCCCTTCAGGGCTTTTGGGGACTCGTTGCCTCTTTGCCTCCGTATCTCGTTGCCTATTTTGCCTCTCTGCCTTTTTTAAGTAAAATTAATCTACATATCATCCTATTCCGTCCTGCTGGAAGGATAAGTAAGGTTAACATTACTATATAGTTAAAATAATAGCATAGTGGTTTATCGAAATCTTTGAACATTAAACGTTAAACTGACGACTACTTCGTACAGACACATGACATTAAAAATGGTAAATTGCGAAGAAATAGACGAAGGCAAGCAAACAAATGAACATTTTCCAACAACAGCATATCACCCAAAAGATTAAAGCAAAAGCCCAAGAGCTTGGTTTTCTGTACTGTGGCGTGTCGGAAGCTACTTTTTTAGAAGAAGAAGCCCCACGCTTAGAACGCTGGTTAAAGGCAAATCATCAGGGAGAAATGCGGTACATGGAAAATCATTTCGACAAACGCTTAGACCCTCGTTTGTTGGTGGACGATGCCAAATCGGTCGTATCGTTGCTGTATAATTATTTTCCAGAAGAACGTTTACCCGAAGGGGCGGAGGACTTGAAAATTTCTAAATATGCCTACGGAACAGATTATCACTTTGTGATAAAGGATAAGTTAAAAACCTTGATGGACTATATTCAGGAGGAGGTGGGTGAAGTAGGAGGTAGGGCTTTCGTAGATTCGGCTCCTGTGATGGACAAAGCATGGGCAAGGCGTTCGGGAGCAGGGTGGATTGGTAAGCATAGCAATCTGATTAATAAGCAAAATGGGAGTTTCTTCTTTATTGCCGAATTGATTATTGACCTTGAACTGGAAGCAGATGGAGCGGTAAAAGATTTTTGCGGTACGTGTACCCGTTGCCTTGATGCTTGTCCGACGGGGGCTATCGTTGAGCCTTACGTAGTCGATGGTTCAAAGTGTATTAGCTATTTTACAATCGAACTCAAAGAAGCCATTCCTGTAGAAATGAAAGGTAAGTTTGATAACTGGGTTTTTGGATGCGATGTTTGTCAGGATGTATGTCCGTGGAATCGTTTTTCAAAACCTCATCAAGAACCGCTATTTAACTTACATCCTGATTTGCCTTTTTTTACGAATAATGATTGGGAAGAAATTACGGCGGATGTTTTCAACGTGATATTCAAAAAATCGCCTATCAAGCGGACTAAGTTAGAGGGTTTAAAACGGAATATCGCTTTTGTGAAAAAGTGGGATTGATTGAAGTGTCAATCCCTCTTATCTATTGAGTGGTTATGTGTTATTCAAAGTAATAAATAGTCATGCGGGTGGCATCTTTTAAGAAATCAATGGACAGAATTTCTACCCGATGTACGTTTAATCCAGTTCTAGCTACAAGGTCTTCGATGAGTTCCTTCCTTTTTTCTTGATGTATCAGCTCAATGCGTTCATAGACAATCACTTTGGAATGTTCTTTTTTGATTAATAGATTGCTTTCTAGCACAGCAGTCATCAAAATAATGATGCCATTTAAGGCCGTTAATTCATCCCATCCTCCCTTACTAACAGCCGTTAATAATCCGATAGCGATAACCAAAAATAAATAAGTCATGTCACGAGTCGAAATACTCTCGGTACGGTAACGCAACATGGAAAATACAGCAAATAAACCAAAAGCCGCTCCCATCGACATTTCAACATGATTTAAAAGATTGGTAATCAAGAAAATCGTAATGTTGAAGGTGAAAAATGTAAAGAACTGTTCTGATTTTTGATACGTTTTGAAATAGATAAAACGGACTAAAATAATGACTGCCAACAAATCGATGCCTAAGCGAAGAAAAAACTTAGGTGATAATTTATTCAGTAATTCAAAACCTGTATGCTGTACATTTTGTAGGGTATCGGCACTAGTTAATTGCTGTAATAGAGTCATGTTGTCGAATAATTTTAGTTACTTTTAATAAATGGGGTTTGAATTTATTATGCTTAATGTGTTTATACAGACTAATAATTCCGAAGCAATACTTACTAATAGCTCCTTCTTGAATGTGATATTTTTTCATTAAATCCACAAAATTAGAGCTACCCATTTTTTCCTGCTTCACCTCAGCAATTACTAGTTTTGGGAATTCTTTCTGATTTTCACCTTGCCTAAAGGTCAAGTTCAAATCAAGGGTCA
>JALRIJ010000217.1 GCA_023255485.1 Flectobacillus sp. | reverse complement strand
GAATAAAGAAGTAAAGCAAAGATGAATTTATTATCAGAACTTTGTATTTCACTTGTTCGCTATGATACGTAAACGGGCAAAAAAATAGCGTGAACGGTAAATTGTAGTACTCAAATGCAGTTAGTTTTAGTAGCTAGTATCAAAAAAAATCAAATAATAGCATATCTTAGCGGTCTGAAATTCTTATTCATGAACAAAATCATCAAGCATATTCTATGTGCTTTCAGTCTCCTTTTGTGCTGTACTGTGGCTGTACCACTCATGGGGCAGTTAATGCCTAGTATCCAACAAACAGAACGGCATTTGGGGATTAAAGATGGGCTAGAAAACAGACATGTCAATACTACTTTTATAGACAAAAATCAACGACTATGGTTTTTATCCGACAATCGGCTTTCGCTCCTCAAAGGGGACAAAATTGTCAATTATAAACTAACCGATAACTTTTCGAATCGAGGATTTAATCAGGGCTTTGTTGATGTGAAAGGAAACTTTTGGCTAACGGAAAACTTTGAATGGTACTACCCTTTTAATTTTCAGGGAGGAGTTATTTTTAACCCTACCACCCAAAAAACGTATTCTTTAGCTAGTTATCTGGGGGGTAATCTGGCAATTCACTCCTTACTTCCTTTTCAGGAAAAAGTATTTATTGGCACTAAAAATGGACAGCTTTTCTCCTTTGATGTACGACAAAAACGTCTCCAAAAACTGGCTTCTTTTTCCAATCATGTAAAGCTTCTGTATGTGGGAGCCTTAGGTATTGTATTGGTTCTTGAAAAAAACTCACAGCATGACCAGAGTATTATTCACCTTAATCACTTGGGGAAAATTCTCAGCATCAGCTCCGCCCATGATGTTTTTGTACGTTCGGTACTTGAAATAGATAAGCAACTTTTTTATGTTTATCGAAACGATATTCACTTAGCTCTTCGTCAACTTGAAGGTACAAAGGAGCATCTATTTCCGATTTCAAAAGAACGCTACTTATCCAATATCCTCTATGTAGCGGATAAACAACAGTTTATTGTTAATGAGGCAACAAGTATTACTTTTTATGATAAACAATTTAAACAAACACTCCGCATTCCTTGTAATTATTTAGTACACGATATATGCCATGACAACTATGGCAATCTTATTGCTTCGACCAATAACGGCGTGAACATCATCCAACTCAACAAGCGTAAAATATTCACCTTCCTCCAAAACCTTGATCCAGAGAATATCATTGATAACTATTCGTGTCGAGCTATTTTAAAAATCAATAACAAGGAAATTCTAGTAAACACCAACAAAGGGCGACAACTAATCAACCTTGCAACGGCTAAAATTACACCTTTACATAACTTTAAAAATGCCCCTGATGAAAACATGAAGTTCGTCTTAACCAGTATAAAGGATGAACAGAGAGACATTATTTGTGGCGAAGATGCCCTTGTGAAAACGGACTTAACCAAACATAAAGACAACGTACTTCTTAAACTGGATAGTACTAAAATATGGGCTATTCAATTGTACAAACAGGGCTATTTACTAGGGCTTGAAAAACGAGGGATTCTTTATTACGATAAGCAAAACAGAAAGGTTTCACCTGTTGCTAATTCGCAGGAGCTATTCAAAAATTCGATTATTTATGATTTTTACCAAGATCAGGCCTTAGTCTATATCGCTTCGGAAGCAGGGTTGCACATCCTTAAGAATGGACAAATCTTGAATGAAGTCCACTTTCCTGTTGATAAACCGCTACAGATGACTTGTTTCTCATTAAAACGCAACAAAAAACAGCCTTCACAACTCTTGATTGCCACCCAAAATGGTATCTGGATACTTGATTTGCTACGTCAAAAACTACGTCCTTTTATCAGAAGTACCAATTACCATCATAAAAAATTCTTGTCTGCTTATCAAACGAATAACGGGGTCTGGGCGAGTTCAGAAGAAGGTGTTTGGCATTTTGATAACCTTGGCAATTTACTAAAAATTTACACGATTTCAGATGGTCTAACCACAGGTGAATGTAATCGACTAGCTCATTTTCAAGACGAAAATGATATATTATACTTTGGAGGAGTCAATGGAATTAACATCTTAAATCCGAGTGACTTCTCAACAAAAAAAGACCCTAAATTCCCATTACAAATCGATTCATTGGTGACTTTTACGAATGAATCCCGCAACCGTGCTTTTAATCATTTCAAAGATAATAAACTATCTCTTGGACGCAGTGAAAACAACGTTGAACTCCTGCTCTCCTACGAGGATTATAAATATGTCTGTGACAAAAAATATTTCTACAAAACGTCTCATTCTTTAAGCAACGAATGGCAAGCTTTAACAAATGGAAAACTCATCTTACACAACATTGATGAAGGAACAACGAAGCTTGAAATTATGGTCGTGAGCTGTAATGATTTTGTGGGAGCCAAAACGCTTACGCTTATCATTGATAGACAAAAACCCATTTATCTAGAATGGTATTTCTGGGTAGTGGTCATCGCTATTATCATTGCATTAGTTAAATTTTATACCTACTACTACACCGCTCAACTAGCTCGTAGGAATGCACTCTTGAAATTGAAGGTAGAAGAACAAACTGCCGCATTGCAAGAAAGCTTAAAACTCAAAGAACAGCTTCTAAGTCTGTTGATACACGATGTTCGCTACCCTGTTCAGAGTTTTCATGGGATTTCTAAAAAACTGAATTATTTGATTCAAAAAAATGATTTTGAGCGTCTAACTTTATTAGGAAAAGAAACAGAAACTAAAAGTAAAAAAGTCTTATGGCTCATTGATGAACTCGTTTACTGGATAAAAGGAGCTAATAAAAACTGGGAACCAACGAAGCAAGCTTGTCATTTGGGAGAAATTATCGAACAGTTGTTTGAGGTTTATTCAGAAGAATTAACCGAAAAAGGGCTCTCTTATGAAATTTTAGGTAAAAATTTTATCAGTGAGACAGACCAAAGTTTGTTAATTATCGTACTTAGGAATGTGATTTTTAACACGGTAATTCATGCTATTCCACATACCAAAATTACCATCACCGTCACACAGCAAGAGGGAACGTCTAAGATTGCCTTGCAAAACCAGTACGACCCTCAAGTGAAAAATCATCATCAGGGTTTAGGCGTTGGTCTGAGTATCCTTGAGTCGATTCTAGAAAAAGCTAATTTCACCATTCATACAGCACCCGACATCAGCAAACAGATGTATGTATGTACAGTTAGTTTTTAGATTAAATTACGTTACTTTGTTACCCATTCACAACACAAATCACTATATGAAAACGCATCAAGCTCTTATACTGGAAGATTCCCTTAATGACCAACTGGCTATTGAGATGGTATTGGAAACATTTGAATCCATAAAACCAACGTATGTGAGTACAGCGAAGGACTTTTTATATGAACTCGGCAAAGGATCTTATCAATTATTCATTGTAGATATTATGCTACAAGAAAACCTGACTGGGATAGACCTTATCCAAGCAATTCGTAATGAAAATGTTTGGGTAATTATTTCGAGTTCGCTTGACTGTAAAGACTTTTATGAAGCCTACCGAGAACTGAAATTTAAGAAGTTTTTCATCAAAAAGCCCGTCGATGAATTTGTTCTTAGAACCACCATCGAGTCTTTTTTATTTAGTGAGAATGAACCAGAAGAGTCAGAAAAGGAAGAATTACCTGTAGCAGGCACAACCATCAGCCTCAAACAGGGCAATTACTTGTATAAAATTGCATCTAAAGATATTCTTTTAGTCGAAACCATCGACCATGCGACAACCATTTATACCAACGAATCCAAATATGTGAATTACACACCCCTAAAAACGTATGAAGATTTATTAAAAGACTATGGTTTTGAGAAAATAAATCGAAATGCCATTGTCAATATGGAGTGGGTGAAACGTATCAATCTTAAAGAAAATTACGTAGAAGTAAATAAACACAAAATCACCATCAGTAGAACCAATAGACCCCTACTACTCCAAAAATATGGGGAGGTGTAGGTAGTAGGTATGAGGTTATAGTTATGAGGTAAAAATTACACCTAATAGCCATCACTACCTAATAACTCATACCTACTACATAAATTATTCACTCAACGTAAAAGCAATTGGAAGCGTAAATTTACACATCACGGCTCTGCCCGATTGTTTCCCTGGAATCCATTTGGGCATTCCCTTAATTACTCGATTCGCCTCTTCGTCGCAACCAAAACCGATTCCTTTTAAGAGTTCAATTTTAGAAATCTCCCCATCTCGTCCAACCACAAAAGACACATATACTTTTCCTTGTACTCCTGCATCGGCTGCTCCACGTGGGTAGCGTAGGTTTTTGCTTAGATACTTTGCCAAAGCGTCCATTCCCCCGTTAAAAGCAGGCATCAACTCCACACTGGTAAACACTTCGGCCACTTCGGGTGTCGCTATGGCAACGGGCGGTTCAACCGCTCCTGTTCCTTTGCCAGCTTCGTCAATATCCACAGGAGGAAGCTCACCATCTACCCCTTCTTGCGTTACATTGCTAATCGCCACATCGGCTTTCGTAATTTCATCTTGAGTCATCATCACTTCCGTTTCCCGATCATCAGGTACAATTTCAGGCGGTAATACCCGAAGCGTTGCTACTTGCGGAGCAGGTTCTGAAGGCTTCGGCAACTCTGGTTCAATTGGTTTAACTTTTTCGGGGGGTGGCGGTAATTCTACCGACGTAACCCTTGCAATAATTTCACGATTGTCCTCCCCTTTTACCTTTGCCCAAAGCAAGGGTGTCAATAAGGCTATCCCAAAAAGGGACACGCCAAGGCTTACGGCTTTTTTGACTCTAAGGTGATACTCAGAACGAAGACTGTATGCTCCATACGCCTTGTTACGGTCTTGGAAGATAATATCGTCCAAGTTTGCTTGGTTTTCTGTTTCGACTTTCATGGTTGGATAAATGTTAATTAAAATTTGTACGTAACAAGAAGTTATCTGTTAACCGTATAGTTGTCGTTAGTAGGTAATCAAAGACAATAGGTTTAGAGAGGTATGCACACCTAACGATGTAGCCTATTTTCAAACTAAATTTTTAGTTAAATAGGTTTAAAAAATATCCCCGATGATTTGGGGATATTGTTTTTGAAAACCTGATAGGTTTAGTTATTGGCAATTAAACGCAATTGGAACAGTGTAGCGACTATCTATCGCTTTACCTTGTAACTTTGCAGGTATCCATTTGGGCATCATCTTCAACACTCGTAAGGCTTCTTTATCACAGCTTGGAGACAAACCTCTAAGGATAGAAAAATTACTTAGCGTCCCATTTTTATGTACTTTAAACTGAACATATACCTTCCCTTTGGGGGCATTTGCTGGACAATGAAGATGCTTTTGCAAGAAAAGGATAAAGGCTTTTTGATCTCCTTTGAAAGATGCACTATATTCAAAACCACAAAT
>JALRIJ010000216.1 GCA_023255485.1 Flectobacillus sp. | reverse complement strand
GCGTAAGCAGCTTTCACCCCGATATGGTAGAAAGGACCATTATTGAATAAATTAGATAACGAGTAGTGATAGTTCAAAGGAGCGTCAATTACTTCGTATCCGATGTGTGTACCAAACTGACCTGCTGTCAATGTTAATTTGTCTGTTGCTTTCCAGTTGAAATATGCTTGCTTGATTGCTAATGATGTACCAGAAGCAGCGTTACCACCTAACAAAACTGGACTAAGATTATTACCGTACTGACCTAAGTCTGCGTTTGGTCCAAATGTTAAGTCAACTACTACGTCTGTATTTTTAGTTGCATAGCCCATTTTCGCCTGTACTAAACCTAAAGAAAACTGACCTGATTTTTGATCGAAAGCACGAGCAGTACCCGATGCACCTAAATTACTTCTATCTTTTGGATTGTTGAAGTTCGCAGTATAATACGAGTCAATGTATCCAGAAAATGTGAAAGGAGATTTCTCTTCCTCTTTCTTGTCTTGAGCAAAAGCACCGAAGGCTAAAAACAAAGAAAATACCGTAGTTAAGGATTTTTTCATAATATTATTTGGTTGTTTTAAAAACATTTATGTTTGATTACACTGCAAATATTATAGGTAAAAATCATTATTCCAAATTTTAAAGGCAATTTTTAAACTAATTTTTAAGATTTTAGCAAAAAAAACACACAAATAGGTTAAAAATCAACCCTATTTTAAATAAAAAAACACATTTATAAGCATTAATACTTATTATTTCAACTTATTCTGAAATGAAGCATAAAAACCAAATTTTATTCTGTTATGATTTTTATAAAAAATAGGACAAAATCAATAAAAAAGCCCAGTCTGTTTACAGACTGGGCTTTTTTATCAGCAATATAAGACGTATTACTAACTAGTTTTCGTTATGTAACCAAGCTTTCTTAGCAAGTAATGTTTCTTCATCTTCTTCAAAATCAGGATCAGGAACACAACAGTCAACTGGACAAACTGCTGCACACTGTGGTTCTTCATGGAATCCCATACATTCGGTACATTTATCTGAAACGATGTAATAAAACTCGTCCGAAACTGGTGGCATTGGATCTTTTCCGCCGATAACTGTTCCGTCTTCTAATTCAACATCAACCAATTTTGTTCCTCCTGACCAGTTCCATTCTACACCACCTTCATAGATAGCTGTATTTGGGCATTCTGGTTCACAAGCCCCACAATTGATACACTCTTCAGTAATTATAATTGCCATAGCATTAAAATATTTTGTTAATCGCTTTTAATTTCATTTAAAACTTTCTGCCAGACCTAAGTAGTATGGTAAAAGGAGTGCAAATTTAATAACTAAAATGCGAATAGTCGATAAAGTCCAAAGACTATTACGTAAAATATATTGATTACCTTTGTAGAAAATATAGAAAAGATGACATTACAGGCAAGAATAAACGCTTTTGTAGCATTAGGAAAATTTATCAACGATCGTAATAATGCCCCTATTCTGGAAGAATGGGCTTATCGTGCCATGAACCAAAATAACTGGTTCACCCTTGAAAATAGTTTAAATGCCCTTCAGGCAATTGCAAGCCATTATTTAGACGAACAAAAACTGCAAGAGTGGGCTGGTTTATATGAAATACAGGATACACCCGATAAAATCTACACGGTCGGTGTGATTATGGCCGGCAATATCCCTGCGGTGGGTTTTCACGATTTACTTACTGTTATTATCTCAGGGCATGCTTGTGCAGTGAAGCTTAGCTCACAAGATGGAGTGCTTATGGGCTTTTTAATTAAGCAATTACTAGAAATTGATGCCAACCTGGATATCCGTATCGTTGAAATGATGAAGGAGGTAGATGCTCTTATTGCTACAGGTTCTGATAATTCGGCACGCTACTTTGAATACTATTTCCGTAACAAACCACACATTATCCGTAAAAATAGAAGCTCCATTGCTATCTTAAACGGAGAGGAAACTACAGAGGATTTCTTGAAACTAGGCTATGACATTACGTCGTACTTTGGTTTGGGATGTAGAAATATTTCTAAAATGTTTGTCCCTAAAGACTATAATTTTAGTCCTTTTTATGATGCTATCGAAAGTTTAGGCGATATTTTCTATCATAACCGTTACAAGAATAACTACGACTACAATAAATCTATCTACTTGGTAAACGGTGTCCCACACTTAGACAATGGATTTTTGATGTTAACGGAAAATGAACAGTTCGTCTCTCCTATCTCGACGGTTTTTTATGAAACATACAATTCGGTTGCGGAATTGGAAGAAAAAATAGCTGAACAAGCTGAGAAAATTCAATGTATTGTTTCGAAAGAAGCTTGGTATCCAAACAGTTTATCCTTAGGGGAAAGCCAACAGCCTAGACTTTGGGATTATGCTGATGGAGTCGATACAATGCGTTTTTTATTAACGCTAGGAAAGGCTTAAAAGAGATTTTAACCATAAATAAGCTCGATATAAGCGATGAAGGGGTAGATTCATGGGAGCAATTAGCTTTATCATTTCGACATAAGGATGTTTATAGTCAAGCTTTGCCAATAACATAAATGTTTGTTGTAATGCGTCGGTGTTTTCTGTAAAGAGGCATTGACGCATTACTCGTTTTAAACGATGTATCAACGCTTTTTTCTCTGATTCAGTTCTGATTAGTTTCAAGGCTTTCTCACAAACTTTTACGGTCGATGGTACTAAGTCATTTTTACGCTGGGTAAAACGAGTAGAATAAGAACCCGACAATACCCGTTGCTTCATGAGTACTTCGGGCTGATAAGCATAGTACCATGTGCGGGCAGAACGCACCCAAAAATCAAAATCTTCGTAGGTCAAAGTAGTATCGTATCCGTCCAACTCATCCAATACAGCCTTGCGAATCATCATCGAAGAAGGCATGATAAAAGAAGTGGTTAGTAAGGCTTCAAATACATCCCCTTCGGGTAACACAACATCTTGGGGATACAAGGTTTTGATATAGTTTCCTGCCCGATTAATCAAGGCTACGTTTGTATAAACGACTCCTACGTTAGGGTTTTGTTTCTCGAAAAAAGCCACTTGTTTCTTTAATCTTTCTGGAGGCATTACATCATCGGTCGCAAAATCAATGATATAGTCGCCTGTAGCCCAACGAAGTGCCTTATTAAAAGAACGACAATTACCTTCGTTACGCTCATTCATCATCACGAGCAAATCTGGATATTCCTGCTGAAGTAGGGCTATTTTGGTACGGCTATCATCTATACTAAAATCATCCACTAAAATAATTTGTGTACGTACACCTTCTTGCTTCAAAACAGAGCGAACAGCCTCCTCCAAAAAGGGTGCATGATTATAACACAGACATATAACTGTAACCACTTTATTACGTACAGGCATAAGATTAATGAGCAATGAATGGGTAGAAAATTAACTGAGTGACGCTACTGCTGTTTGTCTAAAAAGCGATTTTTTCGTTCTTCTGTCAACTTGATTACATCCTGAATACTCGTATTAATTTCAAAGCCTAAAATCAAGATTAACGCAATGAGATATAACCAAACCATTAGGGCGATGAATGTTCCAATCGCCCCGTATAGTCGGTTATAGGACGCAAAATTCGACAAGTAGTACGAAAAGAGATTAGTAATAAGAATGGTCAAAATAGAAGCTGTGACCGCTCCAATATTCAAGAGTCGCCAACGTCTATGCACGGTTGGTGCCCAATAATAGATAATGGCAATCGTGAGATAGAATACCGCAAAAACAACAACGTAAGTTAATACTTGTAAGAAATAAAAGGTAAAATCTCGATTTAGCAGTCCTTCATCAAACAAGAAATCAATCACTAAATGCCCGACAATGATAACGACAATCGAAATAATCAAGACAAACGTTAGTAGAAAATTCAGCATTACCGCAATTAACCTTGCTTTAATAAAGCCACGCTGTTCTTTCGTTTTATTAGTCAGATTGAAGGCCCTCATCAAGGCCATCACCCCACTTGTCGAAGCGTATAAGGCAAAGAAAAAACCTAGTGACAAGACTCCTCCTCGAGGTTTACTTACGATTTCGATAATCGTTACTTTAGCTTCCTTATAAATCCCAATCGGCATTACATCCGCCAGTAACGTTAGGATTTTGAGGTCTAGCTGTCGTACAGGAATATAAGGAATTAGTGAAAACAAAAATATAATGGTCGGAAATACCGCTAATGTAAAATTGTAAGCTACTGCCGCAGCCCGCACATCAATATCAAAATGGACTAAACGATGCCATAAGATTCTGAATACATGGTAAACTGTTTTGGCTGTATGCTGAAGATGATATTTCTCCAAAAGACGAATAAAAGTAGGAGAATAGTTTTTTTGAATTGGCTTCATACATTAGTTGTTGATAAAAGAGAGAGCATAGGCTACCTCAACACTCCAATAGAGGTTAAACAAGAATAAGTAATCATGTTGAATGATGGATTTTATACCTTTCTAATTCAATGTGAAGCTATTTCAAGTCCACAAAATGATTACGATTAAACAGCTTCATTTACAAAAAACATGATTTTGTACGATTACTTAACTAAAATAAGGCTCTAGCTTTAGTAATAAAGCAGCAGGAGCCGCCACTAGACGATTATTATCTTTTCTAAGAAAGACAAGCGTTGTTTCTCCTGTATGAATCAACACGTTTTTTTCGTTGAAGATTTCATAATTAAACACCGAACGCACCGCTGGTTTTACCTTTAGTGTAGTTCTAATGGTTAACATTTCATCATAGAGTGCAGGAGCGATGAAACGAGAATGATTCTCATATACGGGCATCAACACACCCGATTCTTCCATTTCTTTGTAACTATAGCCCAAGCTTCTAAATGCCTCTACCCTTGCGATTTCATAAAGTCGAGCATAATTACCATAATACATATACCCCATTTGATCGGTATCTGCATAACGCACTCGGTATTCTGTTTCGTGAACGTACATCTATTAATTAGTTTGTTAGGTTAATTTACAACATAAATCCTATTAACAGGTACGTATTGCCCATTAATAGGATTTATAATTCGTGCGAATAACTGCTTATCGCATAATATTTCTTTTATTGAGTGCTTCTTGATAGATACGAGCATTATTCAAATGGTCGTCATAAGAAACCGCAAAATTATGATAGCCTGAGAAATCTTCTTTTGCACAAAAATATAAATACTGATGGTGCTCGTAATTTAACACAGCATCAATCGACGCTAAGTCGGGTAAATTGATAGGCCCTGGAGGTAACCCTATCACTTTATACGTATTATAAGGAGAGTTAATTTTAAGTTGCTCTTTGGTAACTCGTTTAATACTAAAGTCTTGATGAGCAAAAATAACGGTAGGGTCTGCACCTAAAGGCATATTCGCCAACAAGCGATTCATATACACCCCTGCAACACGAGGTTTTTCATCAGCTTTTTTGGTTTCTGCTTCTACAATAGAAGCCATGATTTGAGCTCTGATAGGGTCAAGGCCA
>JALRIJ010000215.1 GCA_023255485.1 Flectobacillus sp. | reverse complement strand
CTTAAATCAATTAACAATACATTGAATTGACTTTTGAAATCTTTTAGTTGTTTATACCAAATCGCACTACTTCCGCCTGCACCATGAATAAACGTTACCCAAGGAGCCTTATCACTATGAATATGTGTGGTATAATGTAGCATAGTGATAAAACTCGTTAGTGGATGATTTGTTTGGTAGAATTTCGTCTAAAGTAAGTACTATTCCAAATTTCCTTAATTATATATTTTACAAACTTCGGAATTTTATTTGTAAGGACTTCAAAAGGGGCAGTGTGAAAAGTTTTGGAATCTAAGGTTTAAATCTCAAAAGGACATACTAAAAAGGGCTTCGTTTGTTGACGAAGCCCTTTTTAGTGTAATTTTTTCAGTATTTATACAGCGAAACTTTCTCCGCATCCGCATGTACGAGAGGCATTCGGATTTTTGAATTGAAAGCCTTTACCATTTAGTCCGTCTGAAAAATCAAGCTCAGTACCAGCCAAATATAAAATTGACTTTTTGTCAACCATGATTTTTACTCCTTTATCTTCAAAAACCATATCGGTAGTTTGTGGAGTAGAAGCAAAGTCGAGGTTGTACATCAAACCCGAACATCCGCCGCCTTCTACGGCTACACGCACGTTATATTCTGCTGAAAGTCCTTCTTTGTCACGAAGTTCTTTGATTTTTGCTGCTGCTATATCAGTTACTGTTACCATGATGTTGTATGTTTTGTAGCGATTGCTATTGATTTTTGGGTTGTAATAGAAATAAAGTCTTACGTTACTTCATTCGGTTTGTTCTTACAACTTCAAATAAACACTTAAAGTTCCCGCAAAGGTAAGTGAACTTCTGCCATCATGCAACGGGCAGAGCCTCCGCCATTGCCTTCAATCATTGATAAATCAAAATGTTTGATGGTACAATAGCGACTTAGTGCTTCAATTTGTTCTGGCAGTAGAGAGTTATAAGCACAGGTAGACATGACTAAAAGAGCCTCATTTTGGTCATTTTTGACTTCGAGCATATTGCCTGCAAACTGATTCATTTGGGCTAATGAAATCGGAATGACCTCTTTGCCAATAGCAACCAACGAGGCTTCTACAGAAGCTCTAATGGTGGTATCCAAGATGGTATCAAGGCAAATAACGGCAAATTTCTCTCCAATACACATGACTACATTGGTGTGGTAAATTTGTTTACCATCTCCGTCCACGGATTCAAAGGCGACAATTTCGTAATCCATTACTTCCGCAAATTGATTCAGTACGGCTTGGTGGGTTCGTGGCGAAAGACAAGCATAGGCTTTTCTATGGACACGGTCTAAAACCATGGAGCCTGTACCTTCTAGGTATTGCTCGATTTCTTCAAAAGAACTCAAATCAATTTCCTGAGTTATTTCAAAATCCTCTTCGAGCGAGTCCAAAATTTCTAAGCGTCGCTCCAAACGTCGATTGGGTGCTTGCATCGGGTACAGTACTACAGAACCATCGTCGTGAAAAGAAATCCAGTTATTCGGGAAAATAGAATCGGGTGTATGAGGTTCTGGTGTATCTTCTACCACAATCACGATAACCCCTGAAGCTCGGAGTCCTGCAACCATGGTATCAAACTCTTGTAAAGCAATGGTTTGAGCTTCGTGCTGCGTAGCTAGTCCAAAGCCTGCATCTTGAAAAGCATTAGAACTTGCCGTCTGTGGATTGAATCCAAAAGCCACAGGACGAATCATCAAAATGATGGATGTTGTTTGTGAAGACATAAAATATTCCAAATTCGGATAGTTGCTAAGGGGTACTCCCTTTTATTAAGCAACAATGGGTTAGAAATAATTAAAAGCCAGCTCGTAAAATTGGCATCGACATACAGTGCGAACCACCTCTTGCTCTGGAAAGCTCTGCGGATGGAAGTAAAATAAAGGTATTCTCGATGGTTTCGGGTGAGCGTTTACCTGATTCAAAATCTTGTAATAAGTCTGCTGCACGAATCGCTTCAAAACCAATTGCTTTGAACGCATCCAAGGTCTTATCGTTGCGGTCATACCCGATAACAACGCCTTCTTTCACCGCCAATAAATTACAGGAATCAGTCCATTGCTCTCTTGCTCCATAAGGGAATTCATTATTTCCCGAATAGACAAATTTTACATCCTGTGGTTTACAGCCCAAATCCTGCACAGAAATTTCCATTAATAACTCCTCTAAATGTTCAATCTCAACAGGTTTGTGTGGGCTTTCACGGTGAAATTGTACAATTTTTACTCGCTCAGATTTCTTCGTTTTTAATAAACCCGCTTTAATAAAGGTTTCGTCTAATTGGTCATAATCGCTATTCGCTAAAGAACCCAGCACCACCCATACATTGCGTTTTACTTGGGTGAAAACCGTGTCGATGTGCATATAATCCCTTTTTTTAGGAATCTTCACCAAACTAATTTTATCGACCACCTTTTTTTCAAAAAGTACTTTAATTACCTGTTTGGCAGCATATACCGAAGTACGTTCTGAAATACCAATGAGCAAATGATTTGGAGCAACCATCATGACATCTCCACCTTCTAGGGTCGATTGAGCTTCATCGGCTTCTTCTTCTGGTAATAAAAACAAGGTTTCATTATCTGGAATTTCAATCAGATTATTTCGTATCTCTTCAAAAACGGGATGATTATGAAAGATGTACTGAGCCAGCAGTGCTTCTCGTGTACGAGCCTGCTTTTGAGGGCGATTCAAGAGAATATGGTTGTTAATCGTGATACCAATATCTCTGGTAAAAATCAGATTTGGAATAGGGGGGAAGAGCATCTCCATCGTAGGCGTAGAGCCAGAAATCAGCGTTTTGGCTAATTCCGTAGAAGATAATCGAAGCAATTCCTCTTGGGTTGAGTACCATTCCTGTTCAATAGCACAAGCGGCTGCTACTAACTTTACCCGAATGAGTTCGTCTTCTAAAATATCGGATAGTAATTTTTGGACTTCAATTACTTTATCCGAATTAAAATAAGCAGGAGACTCAGGTTTATAGAAATCACGGCTTTCATCGGCATCAATAGTCGCTAAACGTCCTTTGATTTTATCGGGATCAAGAAAAAACAAGAGTAATTTTACGTAATAGTCATACTCTCCCTTTCGCATGGTGTCCAGATGGACAATATCTTCAAATAACCAGTCTTGTGCTTTAGATGGTACAACTTTACCGAGTCCGCTATCAGGACTATGAATTAATAAGCGTTGTAACGTACCGACTTCGGATGCTACTTGTATTTGTTTGTTGAGCATATATTGGTGAAAATGGTTAAGCCACAAGATAGAGAAAAATAGATTACGTAATGAGTAATATACATTGAATAATTTTTTAAGAATAATGATTTTGTATGAGCAAGAGAGGTAAGTATAAAAAAAAACGCTCCATTTTCAGTAAAGAAAAGGAGCGTTTTTTTTCGAATTTAAAAGACTATTTCGCAGCTGCAGCTTCTGCTTTAGCATGATCTTCTAAGAATTTAGCTAAACCGCTATCTGTTAATGGGTGTTTCAACAACGCCAAGATAGAAGATAATGGGCCAGTCATTACGTCAGAACCAATTTCAGCACATCTTAAAATGTGGATTGGGTTACGTACTGAGGCTGCTAAGATTTCTGTATCAAAACCGTAGTTATCAAAAATTGTACGGATTTGTTCAATTAATTGGATTCCGTCGTAAGAGATATCATCTAAACGTCCGATGAATGGAGAAACATACGTTGCACCAGCTTTAGCAGCTAATAACGCTTGTCCTGCTGAGAAGATTAAGGTACAGTTTGTTTTGATACCTTTTTCTGAGAAATAACGCAATGCTTTGATACCGTCCTTAATCATTGGGATTTTCACCACGATTTTTTCGTCCAAAGCTGCTAATTCTTCTCCTTCACGAATCATACCTTCGTAGTCCGTTGAGATAACTTCCGCTGAAACGTCGCCATCTACAATAGCACAGATTGCTTTGTAATGGTTAATTACGTTTTCTTTTCCACTGATACCTTCTTTAGCCATCAAAGAAGGGTTGGTAGTTACGCCATCTAAAACACCTAAGTCTTGTGCTTCTTGGATTTCGCTAAGATTTGCCGTGTCAATAAAAAACTTCATAGCTTTTGTTTTTGTAATAAAGTTGAACTGTTGATTGTACCTAACAGTTTGGGAAAAAGATTTCTACTACAAAAGTATAAAATCTGTTTGATAATGCCAGAAAAATAATAAAATATATAACTGTGTAGAACAGTTGGTTTTAATTTCATTTATGCATTCAACTCGAAAAACAAAAGTGATATAGAGCATTTATTGGAATTTTATTGAAAATATATAGGAATAGGCATGATTTTTGTCAGAAAGGCACTTTTTTATCTCATATAATTAATAATAACTTTATTCTTGAAAATATCTTGCAAATGTCGGTTAAATTGAGGTTTTGAGGTCTTTTTAGTACTTTTGGAGTAATTTTTGCATTGATAAATGGTAAGTAGAGATACCTACTTAACTTACTAATCATTTTATTATTGTTGTTATCTCTTACTGCTAACCCAAGTCGTTTCAGCATAGCTGTTACATATTCTTTTATTGTTCATGGTATTCATCTCTGATAAGTCACTTTGTTTACAAAACTTCTTTGCTACAATAGCTAAATTCTTAACACCATCCATTAATCATTTTCTAAAATTCATTATGCAGTTGTTTAAAATCCGAATGCTCAATCAAATTGGTAAGGTTTTGGGAGTAATCATGTTATTTGCTATTACTCATAACATGCTTGCCCAAGTAGTAAGTCCACAAATAACGGCTTATGAGTCTCGTTGTGAATCTACTGGAAAAGTAGTCGTTAACGGGAATACATCCTATTTGAATATTCTTACTGGAGGGAATATCCCAGGGCAATTGGGACCTCTCTCTGGAAATGCTAGTAGTGTTGTATTTAATAACCTTCAAAAAGGAAATTATACGTTAACAGTCATTAACCCTTCAACGAATGAAGAGGCAACGTTTTCTGTAGTAGTGCCAGGTTCTTATGAACAAAATTGGACATTTTCTGCCGATATCGTTTATGCACCATGCTCTGCTGGGGTTCCTAGTGTTCAAGTTACCAACTTTGTGATTCAGAATGCTGGTGTTACACAACAACGAGCACCGTATAAATTTCGTATCTCGGCAAAAAATGCAAGTTTGCCTTCTGATGGTTCAACACCTCCTGCTTACCAAAATGTAACGGCATTTTCCATTCCTTATCCTTCAGGAGTAGGAGGAAATTATGAAGTACAAGCCATCGACTCTTGTGGTAATTATAAGACCATAAATATCTATATTCCTGCTACAGCTCCTGGGCCATCAGTTAGCTCTTCTTTTGTAAAGTTCATGAATTGTAATGGTGATGCTCAATATACTCTTACGGCAACAGGGGCTGTTAGTCCTTACATCTTTAAGGTAAAATCGGGGCCAGATCAGGTGGGTACTACTCAAACAGGTTTAACGACTACTTTT
>JALRIJ010000214.1 GCA_023255485.1 Flectobacillus sp. | reverse complement strand
CCTCTTCACTTTGGAGACAAATAGCAACAATCTCAATATGAGGGCAATGCTTGGTTAGCTTTAAAGCTAGTAGCTTCGTACAATCTGGCTCATCATCGATTATGATTGCTTTCATTTTTTACTAATTCGTTTAAAGGGTCTGTTCTCTTTTAAAATATTACTATTCAATTATTATTTAACATTTTTCATGTTTAGCATTTCCATTTACTCAATTTTTCGACCATTCACATATTTAATGACCTTCAAAATTTGCCTGCCCACAAGAATAAAACGATATTAGCATAAGATAAGAACTCGAAAACCGCTCGTAGTCTATTTCAACAACTTTCTACAAATAGCTATCCAAATATCCACCAAACACCAAAACTAGCTTATGA
Source organism: Flectobacillus sp. (assembly GCA_023255485.1). Classification (GTDB taxonomy): domain Bacteria; phylum Bacteroidota; class Bacteroidia; order Cytophagales; family Spirosomataceae; genus JALRIJ01. The sequence goes on along the minus strand of JALRIJ010000214.1, from coordinate 5,130 downwards.
ATCATGCACATCTCCCACTAAAACAGAGTAGTATTAGAAGCTCGATGCGGATTGTAAATCCCTCAGAAGTTGTTCTTTTAGAAGGGATTGGTAATTATACCGTTGCTCATCTTCTCAATGAGAGTAAACTTGTTTTTTCGAAAACGTTAAAAGTTTATGAAGAAGAATTTTCTTCCGCTGGATTTATTCGAATACATCGAAACACAGTCTTAAATCCTCATTACATCGTCGCATTCAATAAGTTAGAGTCGTCTTTCGTGTTAAAAAATAAATACGAAGTCACGATTTCCCGTCGTCGTTTAAGAGAGTTACGTTCGTATTTACAAGACAACGATATTCCTGTTGTTGAGCAGACAGCCCATCACACTAAAAAAATAGGGCATTCATCTGTAACCATTCAGCATAATTACTCTAATTTTTAGTACAATGCTCCCTTGTTATCATCCTTGTTCCAAAGATACTAAAACCAAAGGTTTGACGCATTAGCGATTCAAACCTTTTTTATTTCACGGTCTTTTACCTAAACTTGCAGAAAAATACATTTAACGTAGGTGCTCATGCAACCTTGCAGGTATCCACGTGAATCAAAAACAAGATTATGGAACATCAAAAACCCATCATAGGAATTACCTTAGGAGATTACAACGGCGTAGGTCCAGAGGTTATTCTGAAAGCACTCTCTAGCAATCGTATCTTAAAAATATGTACGCCTGTCATCTACGGCTCACAGCGTATTTTAAGCTTTTACCGCAAATCATTAGAATTAAAAGATTGGACATTACAAAACATTTCTTCTATCCAGCAACTCAACCCGAAAGTTACTAATGTAATTACCTGCTGGGATGATAAACAATCGGAAGTTGCAGTAGGTAAAGTAACGCCAGAAGCAGGACAAGCGGCTCTTGCTTGTCTGCAAAGAGCAACGGAAGATTTGAAAAATGGCTTGATTAGTGCCATCGTTACCGCCCCCATCAACAAGCACAATATCCAATCGGAAGAATTCAAATTCCCTGGACATACGGAGTTTTTTACGGAAACATTTGAAGCAAAAGATTCTTTGATGTTTTTGGTGGCAGAACAAATCCGTGTAGGAGTTGTTACAGGACATATTCCACTAGGCCGTGTTAGATCAAACGTAACTGCGGAACGAATTTCTCAAAAGTTAAGTCTAATGTTAACTTCATTGAAACAGGATTTCGGTATTCAAAAACCTCGTGTAGCAGTATTAGGACTCAACCCTCATGCAGGCGAACAGGGTCTTTTAGGAAATGAAGAAAAAGATATTATCATTCCTACCTTAGAAGAGTTTAAAAAGAAAGGACATTTAGTATTTGGCCCCTTCCCTTCTGACGGTTTCTTTGGAATGGCACAATTTAAACAGTACGATGCCGTTTTAGCCATGTATCATGACCAAGGACTCATTCCTTTCAAATACATTGCGTTTGAAACAGGTGTTAATTTCACCGCAGGCTTGCCTGTTGTTCGTACGTCACCTGATCATGGAACAGCCTATGATATTGCAGGAAAGAATCAAGCAAGCGAAACTTCGATGTTACACGCCATTTTTACGGCTATCGACATTGTAAAAAATCGCCAAAGTATGGATAATACCCTACAAGAAATGTAATTATTATGCTTACTTTTCGTACTATTATGTGAATATAAAAGTACTTTCGCATTGTAAAATAGGACGTAATAACGTTGTATCCTCCCAATTAACATTCTATAATAAGAACGATGAAAAACGAACAATCACGCCGTGATTTCTTAAAAACAGGTTTAGTTGCAGCTAGTTTTGCAACCATGTTTAGCACAGATTTATTAGCAAAACCGAAAACTCCAGTACGCCACATTGGGCTTCAATTATGGTCTGTGAAAGACGATATGGCTGCTGACCCGAAAGGAACGTTAGCAAAATTAGCGAAAATGGGCTACAAAGAAGTAGAAGGTTTTGGCTACAAAGACGGAAAGCTATTTGGACTTACTGCTTCTGAATTTGCAGCAGAATTAGCGAAAAATGGCCTAAAAATGCCTTCGTTCCACCAAATGGTAACGAGTGCAGACTATACAAATGGTGCGTTGTCTGATAGTTTCAAAAAAGCAGTGGCAGACCTTAAAGTAATGGGCGTTGAGTCAAGCTTTGTGCCATACATGATTGATGCTGACCGCTTGAAAGCAAAAGAAATGGCTAACATTTTCAACGTTGCGGCTAAATACTGCCAGACTCTTGGAATGAAATTTGGGTATCATAACCACGACTTTGAATTCAAAGAATATAATGGTGAAATGTTATATAAAACGTTGTTAGATAATACTGACAAAAACCTTGTAAAGTTTGAAATGGACTTGTATTGGGTAGTCGTAGCAGGACAACAACCTGTTGAATGGTTCAAAAAATACCCAGGTCGTTTCCCTTATGTACACGTGAAAGATCATGACCCAGTTAAAAAAGTAAGTGTTGAGGTGGGAGAAGGTGATATTAATTTCCAAGCTATCTTTAACCAAGAAAAATTGGGTGGCATTAAGCACTTTGTCATCGAATTGGAAGCCTACAAACGTACTCCACTTGAAGGCGTAGAAATTGGTCTAAATAATTTAAAGAAACTAAAATTCTAAGATTTTCGTTTTCTTAACAAAAAGCTACCTCTTGACTTGAAGGGGTAGCTTTTTTGTTTTACCAAGGCAGCGAAATACAAAAAAAGAGCGTCAAACGCCCCGATTCGAGTATCCTAGCGTACCTTTGTCTTTTATTTATTAGTGTATAAAAACCAGATACAAATTTATGAACCGTTCCGTTTTAATAGCAGACGATATGCACTTGAGCATTATTCCGATGCTAGAAAAAGAAGGCTTTACACCCGATTATCAACCCCAGATAAGCAGACAAGAATTGCTCAATGTTATTGGCAATTATCAGGGCTTATTTATCCGAAGCAAAACTAAAATTGATGTAGAAGTCTTGAACAACGCTAAACAATTAGCTTTTATCGGAAGAGCTGGGGCAGGATTAGACCTCATTGACATAGAAGCAGCTCGTGAGCGTAACATCCATGTGTTTGCCGCCAACGAAGGCAATCGTGATGCGGTTGCAGAACACGTCATAGGAATGATTCTCTGCCTCTTTAATAAAATAAATACCGCTGATAGAGAAGTACGTCAACGTATATGGCTAAGAGAAGCGAATCGAGGCATCGAACTAAAGGGAATGACAGTCGGTATCATTGGGTTTGGTAACATGGGGCAAGCTTTGTCTGAACGATTAAGAGGCTTTGGCGTGCAAGTGCTTGCCTATGACAAATACAAACAAGGCTTTGGAAATGACTTCGTACAAGAGGTTTCACTAGAAGAACTCTTAGAAAAAGCGGATGTTATCTCATTTCACGTCCCATTAAGTGCCGAAACTCGTATGTGGGTAAATGATGCGTTTCTGAATCAATGCAAAAAAGAGATATTTTTGATTAACTCTTCTCGTGGAGAAATTGCGTCTGTTAAAAGTATTCTGACAGGCTTACAAACAGGCAAACTAAGAGGAGCTTGCTTGGATGTACTTGAAAATGAAAAAATGGCAACCTTAACTCCTGAACAAGAAGCTACCTATGAAGCCTTGTTCCAGCTTAATAATGTTATCCTAAGCCCGCATGTAGCAGGGTGGACAGTAGAAAGTTATCTAAAAATCAATGAGGTGCTGATTGAAAAACTCGTAGCACAATACGCTACCCAAGCATAAACATATTAGCATTTTTTATAAAGTATTTTATTTTTCGCATCCGTTAATAAGTAAAAAATCGTTATCATTTCAACACCCTTCAGCGTGTTGGATGATAACGATATAACCACTAGTACATAGCATCATCATAACCCAACAAACAATGCGTAAATTTATTTTCGTTGCTTTATTTTGCTTTATATCAAAAGCCCTAATTGCTCAAACAGACATTAAATCCTTAGCTCACCAGCTCAGTGAAAAGCAAGCAAATGATTCCTTAAAAGTGGTAGCTTTTTATAACTGGATAAGCAATAATATTGAGTACGACTACGCTACCTACAAGTCGATGTACCCCCTCTTAGACCTCGGCCAAACACAGTCTTGTAGCAACGTTTTAACAACTAAAAAAGCCCTTTGTGGCGGATATTCAAATCTTTTTTACCAGTTATGTAAACAGGTGGGTATCAAAGCTGAAATTATTGAAGGCCTAGGGAAAGTACGTAATTCATCTGACCCCAAAGACCATACCTATCGCTTTGAAAGTCACGCTTGGAACGCTGTTAAACTAGCTAATAAATGGTATTTATTAGACCTTACATGGAGTGCTGGAGCTATTCTCAATGAGCAATTTATCAAAAAATTAAATCTTGAATTTTATATGCCCTCCCCCACGGCATTTAGAGAAACTCACTGGCCATCAGACCCCCTTTGGCAACTGAGTTATTTACCTATCAGCAAGGATGCATTTATTCAAAACAAACCCAATCAAGGAGCCTTATTGCCTTACTTTTCATTCCCTGATACCCTAAAAATTTATGAACGTCTTGATTCTACTCAAAAAGTATTAAACAGTCAAAAGCGAGTTCTCCATTTTGACCCGAGCAATGATAATGCTAAAAATATTCTAGGCTTTCACTCTGCCACCGTTTCGTTGACCTATCTGGAAAAATATGCTCAACTATCTCGAAAAATAAAGAATAAAAAAACACCTCAAGAGCAACAACGAACCGCTTTGGATAATAAAGAACAACTCTATGCTCTGTTAAAACAAGGGGAAGAGGAACTAAGAAAAGGCTTATGGTATTATGATAGTATATCGGATCAAGCAAAAATCAAGGGGATTCCCGAAAATAAAAAGGCAATTTTCCAAAATTTAGAGGCCATCGAAAAAGATAGGGAAATGTTAGGCAAATACTTCGTCATGATTCAACGCATGAGGCAACCGTAGTTAATGATTAATGCGTAATGGTTAATGTGTAATGTTGTGCTTGCCTAAAATAGGTTGACGTAAAACTTACATTTGTTTGGGTAACTATTTTTCAAAAAACAGTTATCGTACCTCATACTTTGTGCCTATGTGCCTTTAAAACTTGATGGACAGAATATTAATACCCAAAAGAAGTTATGAAACAATATGATTTAAT
>JALRIJ010000213.1 GCA_023255485.1 Flectobacillus sp. | reverse complement strand
ATGTCTGTGTATTCCTTTTCACTTAGAGCATACGCTCTAAAACCAATTATACCTTTAATTAGCTTAACTTCAACAATATAACTTATGTCCGAATCTGCTGAAAATTGTTTAATTATTTCATCTTTAATTAAAGTTTTAGTAGATTCTTGAAGTGACTGAGAAATTTCATCTTTCATCCCTGGAAATGTCACAATAGGGATGTTTATCTCTCTATTTGAGATATCTTGTCTTAAATCTGTGATGAATACTTCTTTGATATTACCTGAAATTCTGGTTGTATTTTCATACGGATTTTGTTTTAATAGGTTGTACTTTCCAGAACAGCCTGTAAGAATTATTAGAATAGAAAATAGAACAACGACATTCATTGTTTTGACTTTTAGTACTTTCATAGTAAAGGCTTATTTTTATTATTGAGAATTTTATTAGGTAATATATTAGAATTTTGCATAACAGTTTTTCTCTAAGTTGGCATCCTGACCATAGCCCATACAACTAAAAATTTACGGTATCAGTAAGAGAGGGTTGTCTGTGAAACACAAACAACGACAAGAGCATTACCCCTGTATTTTCTCCCACGTTATTTTTCGATATTCTTTTAATAAAAGTAAGGCAATTATCAGGAAAATAAACGTAAGAACGACTACACCGTAGGGGACTTTACTGATAAAAAAGTGAATACCTCCCATGATGGGTACTACCAAAAGCATCAAAATAATCCTCGAAAAATTCTTAGCAGCCTTGTTTTGCTCCGTAATACTTTGGGAAAATGGCATGGCAAATTCAACTTTCGAAACGGTAACGCCTAGACATAAAAGTGTATTCACAAAAGCGAAAATGACATCATCGATAATTTCAAAACCAAACTTATAATACATCAATATTCCGATTAACATATAAGTAGGAATTGCCCATTTGATGATAATTACCTTTAAGCCACCATAAAGAATATCGCCAGGTTGTTCAATGGGTGAATTCTTAAAAATCCAAGCTGCTTTCCAATCGTCCGAATAGAAGATTTGTTGGCTTACCCCATAAATACAAAAACTGGCATAATATAAAACCATCCATTTGTTTAAGCCAATACTACTGTCGTTCGAGAATAGTTTAACAATGTAATAAATCATCAATCCAAAAACTGGGTAGGCTCTGATTTTAAATTTTCGATCTCGGCTTGTGATTTTCCAGACGAAGGTAAAGGCTGCATTTTCGAGTGAGCCTTTGGTACATTTCTTTGATAAATATATTAAAATATTACTATTTTGAACCGTTTGAGCAGTTGTTTCAGTCTTTTCTGGTGTTCCATATTCGGATAAACTTTTAGCAAACACGGGAGCCAAATAATGGTTCATCAAAAATAAACTCACAAAAGGTACTGTCAGAATCAGGCTCATGAATACTAAATAGGGTGTTTCAAAATGATGATTTGCTACCACTTCCATCAAACCTGCAAACCAAGCTGGAGGTGTCAAATAATGCCACCAAGAGATCTGTATTTCTTGTGATTTTAAAATATTCGAAACAAATCTTATCCCAACTTGGTAACCTACCATCAACAATAAGGAGAACAATACCTGAACGTACCCGATGATATCTTTAAGGCGTTCACCACTTACTATTTTGGTCAATAATAGGTATAAAATTCCTGTTATGAAAATGGTTATTAGACAAAGTAAAATGACACTGACAAAATAGACCAAACCCGCTAAAAAGCCTAGTTTTATGCATGTAAACACAATTGACCCCAAGGAATTCGCTAAGGTAATTGTGATAATAAAGACTGAAATATGAATCAATCGAGCCATCCAAATCACCCTACTTTCTACAGGGCGAGGAATGAGAATAATATTGTCGGTGGTATCAAAAAGCACTTCAATAAAATCTGAAATCATATTGAAGGCAATCATAAACATAATGAAAGCAAAATTGTAGAGATAAAGATTGTAAGCCGTTTTCTCGAAGAACAATAGCATTGCTCCAAAAATAAAACTAAATAACACTTGAAATCCCAAGGATTTAATAAAGCTATTATTTTGCTCTCTTTTAGCATTTTTTTGATGTAGCGAGTGAGGTCTTCGATTTTCCATCATCATTTTTACCTCTACAATTGTACGAAGAGAAGGAAAATCAATTTTCAGTAATCTGAAAAGCCATTGAAGCTGGTCTATAAGAAACAATACGCACTTGGTCATAGTTGATAGGTCTTTTAACGTGATGCAAGAACAGAAACAAATTCATTAGAAAGCGATTGGTCTTCCTCACTATTACCTGTCAAAGTACTAAAAATACCTTCTAATGAGAGTGATGAAGCATTTTCTTTTAATGCTGTAAATGTCCCATCGGCTACCACCTGTCCTTTGTTGATAATCACGATACGGTCTGAAAGTTTCTCAACAACCTCCATGATGTGTGAAGAGTAAATGATTGTTTTGCCTGCTTCTTTGAGTTTTGCCAAAATCTCTTTGACCAAAATCACAGCATTAGCATCTAATCCTGATAGCGGTTCATCTAAAAAGATGATTTCGGGATTATGAATCATTCCTGCGATTAACAATACTTTTTGCTTCATCCCTTTTGAAAAAGTATTCATCCGTTTATCCAACACCTCTTTTAGCCCTAAAATAGAAAGTAATTCGGTTGCTCTTTTTTCGATTATATAATCTTCCATTTGGTACAATCTACCCACAAAAAGCAGGTATTCCATTGGTGTAAGCACTTCGTAAAGCATGGCATTTTCTGGTACGTAGCCAATCCTTTTTTTGATTTCCATCGCATCCTTTCGTACATCAAAGCCAAGCACAGAGACTTCGCCCTTGAAGTCTTCCAACATTCCGATAAGGATTTTGAGCGTTGTACTTTTACCAGCACCATTGGGGCCAATGTATCCAGTAATTTGTCCTGCGTAAAACTCTAAATTGATGTCGTTCAAGACTAGCGTAGCATCATAAACCTTGATGAGATTTTTGATTGTAATAACGGGTGTGAGGTTTTCCATTTATGTTATGAGGTAAAGTTAAACTTGTTTATATGCAAACATAGAAAAACAAATACAATTTTTCATACTTAATCCTTGAATTCACCTAAACTTTCAAAATGACACTCACTTTAATCTCCATCAAGCGTTTAGTCCATGTCTATTCAAATAAGTACAAGGAATGATTTTGCCAAACCTATAAGTTTTTACACCAACTTATTTTGCCTCATCACTTAGAGAAATAAAATCGCTAGACAAAAACACCCCGATTTTAAAATCGGGGTGAGTGGGACATCGGGATGAGCGGGATTAGCCAGTTTCTCCCTTCAAACTATTTGAATGACTTTTACGGGGCAGGCTTCCATGGCTTGCTGGTTTTCTGCTAATTCGTCTTCTTGGAGGGCGACTTGATAAATGCCTTTTTTCTCTATAGCTCCTAACAGCACGGCTTTCCCGTCTTTTTTGGACATTCGCCACCGCTGATAGGCAATTTCGACACAGGCATTACAGCCAATACATCGGTTTCGGTAGTGCAAGAGTTTAAACATGGTTGGCCACAATTTTGTATAATTTGTCTGATGGTCTGATTTTTTCGCCTATCCGTATCGAAATGGTATCGCCTTTGCTGGCTTTTGCCACTGCCGTGCCTGTATCAAGTCGGATTTCTTCTACGAGTGTTTCTACATAGCCTGTTGTGGGGCCTGTAATCATGATTTTATCGCCAAGGTTTATTTCCTGACTTTCTAGTAGGAATTCTCCTACGCCAATTTTGTCGTAATACTTCATGCCTTTGCCCAAATAGACTTTCTTTTGCGTGGCTACCGAGCCGTATTGATTGCTCCATTCACCCATTTTTCTACCGAGATAATAGCCATCCCAGAAGCCTCTGTTATAGACTTTTGAAAGTCGTTCTTTCCAGTTTTCTATTTTTTCGGCTGTATAGTCGCCTGCCAGAATGGCATCTACGGCTTCTCGATAGCATTTTGTGGTTTCATAGACGTAATCGGCTGCTCGTCCACGTCCTTCAATTTTGAGTACTTTCACCCCTGCATCGATGATTTTATCTAAAAAGTCAATCGTACATAGGTCTTTTGCCGACATAATGTATTCGTTATCAATCAGTAACTCTGTCCCCTCCTCTTTATCGGTAACGACATATTCTCTTCGACAGTTTTGAATACAAGCTCCTCGATTGGCAGAGGCATTGTGCGAATGCAGGCTTAAATAGCATTTGCCCGAAACCGCCATACACAAGGCTCCATGAGCAAAGATTTCGACTTCGACCAAATTGCCAGAAGGGCCTGTGATATCATTTTTCTGAATCATTTTAACAATGTCCCCTACCTGTTTTAAGGTGAGTTCACGAGCCATTACCACTACATCAGCGTAGTTGGCGTATAACTCAACGGTTTCGATATTGGTAATGTTCGATTGCGTGGAAATATGTAACTCCATACCCTTCTTTTTGCAATAGTTCATCACCGCTAAATCGGAGGCAATCACCGCTGTAATTCCTGCTTCTTTGGCATGGTCAATGATTCTACGCATCAGCGAAATATCGTGATCATAAATGATGGTATTGAGGGTAATATAGCTTTTTACGTGATGTTCGTTACAGACACGAGCTACTTCTGGAAGGTCTTCTACTAAGAAATTATTGGTTTGTCGAGCTCTCATGTTGAGTTGTTCAACTCCGAAATACACGGAATTAGCCCCTGCTTTTATGGCTGCCATCATGGCATCCCAAGAACCCGCAGGTGCCATAATTTCAATTGACGTATGGTTCATGATAAAGATAGTCTGATAAACGATTCGCTGAATGGATATAAATCGCAAAAATATCAGTTTCTCTGGGGGGAATTTCAAAAATGAATTTAATCATTTTTACTCCTAATTTTAATCAATTCTACCCGACTAATATCAATAAATCAGGCAACTGAATCATAAAATAATACTAATCATTTTTGGATTCATGCTTTTTTACTTACGTTTGTCAGGAGAGATACGTTTGCCTAACATCCTAAGTAGCAAGCCCATCTTTAGTGTATCAAAAACGCTTATTACCAAGACCTTGAACAATAAAACTACCTAATTGATTCGTTAAATAGAAGCCTGAAATGTTTCCTAAATTTATGCTCTTATGATTGAAAAGTATTTGACAACTACGCCCGAAAAAAAGCTCTATTATTTTATCCATCGTCAAGTTAACGGTTTAGAAGAAGACAAAAAGGAGCTTACCGCATTTGAGGAGAAAATCCAGACTTACCGCAAAAAACTACTCGCTAATGGTTATCTGGAACAAGAAATTGCCATTGCTGTATCGGCAACTTTAGAGCGAACCAACACCACCAATAGTTTCACCAATATTACCTATCACTTCAAAGCGAAGGTCGATAATTCGCTTCATTGGGAAGATTTTTCATTGAAACGTTCCTTTGATATTGTTAGCGTAGAATATTCCAAACAGCGAAACTTGGAGGGGGTTGATTTACTCACTTCTTGGAATTATTTGTAGTTATAGCAAAAAACCTTAAGTAACTTAC
>JALRIJ010000212.1 GCA_023255485.1 Flectobacillus sp. | reverse complement strand
ATATGCACCATAACCACCGTCTTCTAAGAATGCTTTTAAACCTAACTCGATACGAGCAGCTTCTACCAACGATTGACGCATTGCTCCGCCAGCCGTTAACGATGCCATCATTTCATACGTAGCTTCGTATTCTTTGATTAAGTTATTGATTTCTGAGTCAGAAATTTGGTTGATAACTTGTACTAAATCGCCAACGCCATGAGTGTTTACCGAGAAACCGAATGCCATTTCTGCCGCTACTTTGTCCCCATCAGTTACCGCTACTTGACGCATGTTATCCCCAAAACGAACAACTTTCATCGTTGACATTTCGTATTTTGCAACCGCTACACGTGTCCAAGCTCCAATTTGCTCGATAACACCTGCATTTTGCCAGTGTCCTACGACAACTTTACGGTTCAAACGCATACGAGACATGATGAAACCAAACTCACGGTCACCGTGTGCCGACTGGTTTAGGTTCATGAAATCCATGTCGATTGTGCTGAATGGAATGTCACGGTTGAATTGTGTGTGGAAATGAAGTAATGGTTTTTTCAAGCAGTTCAATCCACGAATCCACATTTTAGCAGGAGAGAACGTGTGCATCCAAGCAACGATACCCACACAGTTGGGAGCAACGTTAGCTTCTTGACAGATAGCATAAATTTCTTCTGGAGTTTTCACAACAGGTTTGAACACTACTCTTACTGGAATCGCAGGAGAGTCGTTTAATGAACCAGCGATGATTGTAGAATGCTCATCTACTTGACGAAGAGTTTCTTCGCCATATAAGTGCTGGCTACCTGTTACGAACCAGATTTCGAATTTTTTTAAGTCAATCATTGTATTGTTTTGTAATTAATATGTTTTAATATTTTCTTCTGAATAGCCCTGATAGCGGTTGGAAACCCTGTCAGGGCTATTCAGCGAGTTAATTTATCTTCATACGCTTCGTAGTAAGGCGAAGTTGGTAGTTAAAGACTCCAAAATTGAATCGTCAATAGTAATTTGCTGGTATCACCCTGACAGGGTCGTTGACCGCTTTCAGGGTGAGTGAATTCAAAATTTAACATCCAACATCCAAAATTTATACTACCTATGTGGTTGCAATGAATCCCCCCAATGCCACATACTTAGCATACAGTGTTTGGTACACCGCAGAAACCTCTGGACGTGGTGTATAGGTAGCGTCGAAGTCGGAAGCCATTACTTTCTGAGCCGTTGCCATGTCTGGATGAACACCTGCTGCTACCGATGCAAAAATTGCTGCACCTAAGGCACAAGCTTGGTCTGAACTAGCTACTTTAATAGGCATATTCATCACATCCGCTAAGGTTTGCATTACGAAAGGCGATTTTTTAGCTACCCCACCAATTGCAATTACTTCCTTGATAGGTACTCCTTCGTTTACGAAACGGTCTGCAATTGCTTTTGCTCCGAAAGCTGTTGCTTCTACCAACGATTTGAAGATTTTTACGGCATCTGAACCTAAATTTAAGCCAGAAATTGCTCCTTTTAAGGTATGGTTTGCATCAGGAGTACGACGACCGTTCATCCAATCAACCGAAACAATATCATTTTCAGTTACAGGCAATGCCATTGCTTTGATAGAAAGATGAGGTAATAATTCTTGAGCCATCTTGTCGGCTGCTTCATCACCTAATAATTCACGAACTGGCGTTACGATTACTTTTTGGAACCAAGCATATAAGTCACCAAAAGCAGATTGACCCGCTTCCATACCTAACATTCCTGGCAAGATAGAACCATCTACTTGTCCACAGATACCACGAATAAGTAAGTGACCAATTTCTTCGTTTGGTGCAACCAACATATCGCAAGTTGATGTACCAATTACTTTACATAAAGCATACGGCTGAATGTCTGCCCCAACAGCTCCCATGTGACAGTCGAATGCACCCACACCAATAACAGCTTCTGATGAAATACCCAATTTTTCAGCCCATTCAGCCGAAATTTTACCCATTGAGTTATCCGAAGTATAGGTGTCTTTGAAAAGACGATCACGAAGACCAGCTAATAAAGGATCTAATTTTGTTAAGAATTCTTCCGAAGGTAATCCTTCAAATTCGGCATGCCATAAGGCTTTATGACCTGCTGCACAACGGCTACGTTTTAGGGTTAAAGGATTGGTATCTCCTGTTAATACTGCTGAAATCCAGTCGCAGTGCTCCACCCATGAAAAGGCATTAGCACGAACGCTTTCATCTACACGAAGGGTACGTAAAATTTTTGCCCAAAACCATTCAGAAGAGTAAATTCCACCCACATATTTGGTGAAATCCATGTCCCAATGATGAGCTAATTCATTGATTTCGTTTGCTTCAGCATTAGCCGTATGGTCTTTCCAAAGGATAAACATCGCATTCGGGTTTTCTGCAAACTCAGGTAATAAGGCAAGAGGAGTACCTGCTTCATTTACAGCAACGGGTGTAGAACCTGTAGTGTCAACTGAAATCCCTACAATATTTTGGCGAACGTCGTCAGAAACATTTGCTAAAGCTCCCTTAATCGCATTTTCTAAACCCTCTAAATAATCAAGTGGGTGTTGACGAAATTGCTGGCTGCTAGGGTCACAGAATTGACCTTTTGCCCAACGTGCATAATAATGAACGGCTGTGCCTAAATTTTCGCCCGTTTGTGTATTGACCACTAAAGCACGAACCGAATCTGTTCCGTAGTCAACCCCGATAGCGTATTGATGTTGCATTGTGTTATGATTTGGTGTCAATGTGACACATTTTTAAGAAATATAAATAATTAGCACCCTTTGACTTTGTATCAAGCAAAGGGTGTGGTTACTGTTCTTTAATAATCGAGCACTTACCTCGAAGCATCTGACATAAAATAATGGAAAGCGTTAAATTGGCTTTGGTATTTTGTTTGGTCAAGCTTGTAAAGGATAGCTTTTTTAGTTGCCGAATTTTCATTCTTTTCCCCTGTATCAATAAGCAATTTCGTCGATAAGATTTTTCTGCTGAAATTACGTCTATCTAGTGGCGTGTCGTAGATTGCCTCGTAGAGTTTTTGTAATTGGGGAATCGTGAATTTTTCGGGTAATAATTCAAATCCGATAGGGTGTAGTGCTGCACGGTAGCGTAACCGTTCTAAAGCCAAATCAACCATTTCATTATGGTCGAATACTAAATTGGGACGGTCTTTTAAACTAATCCAAAACGCATTTTGAGCCTTTGCCAAATCTTGGTCATGAGCATGAATATTGATTAAGGCAAAAAAACAAATGGAAATCGTTCTTTCAAGTGGGTCACGATCTACTTTACCAAAAGCTTTTAATTCTTCAAAATAAACGTCTTTTAGCCCTGTTAAATCATATAAAATACGGTTGGTAGCTAATTCTAAATCTTCATTTTCTTCCAAGAAACCACCCATTAACGACCATTTACCTTTTTCTGGTTCAAAATTTCGCTTAATAAGTAATAGTTTTAATTCTTCTCCATCAAAGCCAAAAACGATACTATCGAGAGCCAATAGCATTCTGGCCGAGTGGGCGTACTTTCTGAACATGGCAGTTGTGTCAATATAATTTTGAGTTTGAGACATAAGGTAACTCTTGGTAAAACGTATCTAATATAAAAACAAAGTTATCGCTTCTTTCGAAAATTGGGTTTAGTGTAATGGGGAATAATTATTCCCCATACGTCCCAAATCACATTCTATGAAAAACAAATCTCAACATTGAAATATCGAAACGTGTTATTTTGACACAATTTTAAAACAATTATTTGATTTATCCAATTAAATAACGAAAAAATTAGAATTTTCTTTTATCACTTCTTGCGTAATAAACGTACTTCGTAGATTCCCCCTGCAACAGAATTGCTTTTGGCTACAAACTTGACAACGAGCTTGTTATCGGTTGAATTTTGCAGCGTTTCTGCTGGAATTGGATATTCAACGGCGAAAAAATTATCTCCTTGGTTACCAGTGAGCGTAACACTTGATACAACTTGGTTATTAATCAAGATGTCAAAAGAGCGGTTTTTATCCAAACCATAGTACGTAACCTGTAATGAGTGAGCTTTTTTGTCCTTATTGTTCATGACATAGCTAAACCAGCCTGTAGCATCTCGCCAATGTCTATTCCGATGAACGCCTGCTTGAGTCTGATTTCCTTCAAAAAAATGATCAGATTCTGGCTGTTGTTCACCAGGGAAAACCTTATCGACCGTTCTCGCTTCGTCTTTGTTATTGGTGTAATCTAAGGAAGCAAGTGCATTTTGAGCCACTTCAATGGAGTCTTTTAGGGCTTTCTTGAAATAGATGGTATAGCGTGCATCGTGCAAACGAAAGAAGGGTATCAACTCTAGGTTTTTGTAAGAAGCTGGATACAAACTGCTACTTGCTGAGAAGGTTAACGACTTGCCTGCAACGGGTTGGAGCGATTGTAATACACTATTGTCGTTCCCCACCAACATCGGAGCTTGAAACAGCGGATATTGTTTTCCTTGAGCAACGTGTCCCATACGGCTATCGTCTGCCACGAGCCCTTTCAAGTCGCTGGTGTCTGTTTTGGCGGCTAACAAAATAGGGCCATGAAAGACTGCTTCAAAACCCAAATGAGCAGGCATTTCTTCCAAACTATTGTGCATTGGCAGTTGAATGCTTACTTCATCGTTGTTTTTCCAAGTGCGGTCAAGTACAACGTAGCCGTCGATAACGCTTAGGTTTTCCTGTTTTTTGCCATTAATGCGGACACTTAATTGCTTTTCGGCAACCCATGAAGGATAGCGAAGTTTTAAGCTAAAATGAGTTGGTTTCTTCAACGTCAGATGGAGTGATGTATTTTCTTGATCAGGAAAGCGAGTCGTTTGACGAAGGCTTAATTGCTTTTCCTTCCAAGTAAGTACCGACGGGATGAATAAGTTTACCCACACATCCTTATCCGTATGTGCATAAATGAGTTCGCCATATTTAGCATGATTTTCTAAACCAGAACCCACACAGCACCAAAAACTTTCTTGTGGTGACGAATACACTCGATAATGCCTTGGACGCATGGGCGTAAAGTACACAAAACCGCCTTTTTCGGGATGTTGTGAGGATAAAATGTGGTTATACAGCCCTTTTTCGTAGTAATTGATATAACGAACATCGCCCGATTGTTGAAACAGTAATTTAGAGAGTTTCAACATGTTGTAGGTATTGCAGGTTTCAGGGCCTTCTACGTCGGTAATCATAGAAGAAAAGTCAGTATCAGGATGAAAATGTTCTCTTACGGAGTTTCCGCCAATCGCTACACTACGATTATTGACTACTCTTTCCCAGAAAAAGCGAGCGGCTTTATGGTAATTTTCATTCTTGTTTAGTTCTGAAATACGTTGGAAACCAATGATTTTAGGGATTTGCGTATTGGCATGAATCCCAGTTAAAGCATCTTTTCCTGTTGCTAAAGGAGTCAAGATACGTTGGTGCGAAAACTGTTGGGCTAAGGTTAGATATTTCTTATCCCCAGTGATGGCAGCCACATCTGCAAAGACTTCATTCATCCCGCCAT
>JALRIJ010000211.1 GCA_023255485.1 Flectobacillus sp. | reverse complement strand
GCCCAGGGCAGACTGCAGACTTGGAACTAGCAGTCTCAACGACCAGTGACAGCAAAATAACCTTTGTTGGGGTAAAAAATAAAACGGCTTTAACACTTACAAAAGTTACTAAAACAGAATCTGATTTAGTAGCAAAAGGCTCTTTAGGTACAAATGTCAAAAGTATTAATAACGTTACTAATTTTCTTGTTTTAACACTTCCATCGGGAACAAAAACCGACGTTATCTTAGATTTACAGAAAAAGCAACTTGGTCTTTTAACCTTTGATAGACAAGGTAATCCTATTGTAACATCATCCAGTTTTGTTACAACAGCAACGGGTTTAAAATTACAAAATGCCATTTCCGTAGATGGCTCGTCGTTTGATGAGGTGCTATACGACGAAACATTAAAATCGTACTATGTTATGATTGGTGGTAAACGATACAATATTACAGCATCGTTGAGACCATCGTTATCTTTTTATGACGCTCTCGGAGTACTATTTGTAGGCTTCGATATGAATCCTGCCATACCAACTCAAACGGCAGAATATAAAGCACTATATACTAGAATTAGAAATAACGTCATTGCTTTGTCAACGGCGGCACCTGCCCGTGTAATTGGCAATGTCTATTTGCAGTATTTGCCCGAAGATGGCATTTTTGTACTTGTTGCAGAATATACTCGGACAAACACAAACGGTTCATTATTATTTGATGGAGCAGCTGTTCTTTACTATCAACCATCACTAGACGCTAGAGGTAATCTTAGTTTTGGGAAGCCCTTCCAAACGGCAACGCTCTCTGGCGGACAGCTTACTGCTGGTGCAAGTGGTATTGTTGTAGCGGGAATCAAACCATTGACAGATGTTATTGAAAACAATACATTCACATGGGATTTTGATACAGTAGAACCCAAAACCGCCCTTTTGAAAAGTAATGGAACACCAAGCATTTCGATTAAAGGAACATTGTATTAGTCTGTAAATTAAACTCAGTGGAGCAAGATTATCTTTTGCCTCTAAAGGCAGTCTTGCTCCACTTTATACTTCATTGGATACACTCATGAGGAACATAATTGGCCGAAAGTTGGTTATGTTTTCTCTTTTTGCTCCTAAAAATCAGCTTCGTTAAACAGATTCATCTTTCACATTACGAAAATACTCCCATCAACTACATGAATAAGTTTTTCTTCTTCAGTCTTATCCTATTCTTGACATACTCCTGTACTCAAAAACATCAACATACTACCCAAGAACTATTAAGCAAAGAGTTAAATGAGGTGTATAGAGAAGGACAATTTAATGGCTATTCCGTAGCAATTGTCAACGAACATCGTACCCTCTATAAAAGAGGTGTTGGCTATGCTAATGTCGCTACTAATCAAGACTACACAGAGCATACACTTCAAAATATTGTTTCTATTTCCAAAACATTGGTAGGGATTGCACTCCTAAAAGCACAAGAATTAGGGAAGTTAAAGCTTGACGACCCCATCAATAATTATTTGCCATTCAAGGTAAATAACCCTTATTATCCAGCCACTCCTATTCGTATCAGACACTTAGCAACTCATACCTCAACGATTAAAGACGGGGAAGTGTATTTGAAACGGAATTATGTGTTAAAGCCAAATCAAGACCTATCAAATGTCAAACTAGCATTGGAAGATGAGCAAATTATCAATCCCTATGACTCGCTTATTTCGATGAAATCTTTCTTACAAAATACCTTGAGTGCAGATGGAAAATGGTACAAAAAAGAAGATTTTTTAACTCAAAAACCTGGAGAACTATTTGAGTATTCAAATATCGCTACAGCTCTTGCTGCCGCTATTATTGAGAATGCCACAGGGGAGTCTTTTTATGAATTCATGACAAAATACATTTTGAAACCGTTAAAAATGAAGCATTCGGGATGGCGTTTTGCTGATATTGACATTTCGAAGCATTCACGCTTATACTACACACCCGATACACTTTTACCTTACTACTCGTTGATTACCTATCCTGATGGAAACTTCATTACCTCAAGTAGTGATTTGGCTAACTACCTGAGAGAATTGATAAAAGGATATTCGGGAAAGGGCACTATTCTTTCTAGAGAAAGCTTTCAGACCTATTTCAGCGAACAGCTTTCAGCCCAAAATTATCACGAACGCAATGAAAAAAATCCATATAACGATGAATATAATATCGGCATTTTTATCGGATTTAGTGCTGCAGGAAATATAGGACATACAGGAGGAGACCCAGGTATTGCGTCAATGATGTTTTTTAATCCCAAGGATAAAATAGGAAAAATTTTAATCGTCAATACCAATATTAACGACAAGAAGGGAAGCAATCAATTCTATAAAATATGGAATACCTTAGATAAGTACCAGTCGCAACTCTGAGTGAATTTATACGCCATTTTACTAATCGAGCGATAGCACAGCTACCGCTCGATTAAACTTATACAACTTAAAGCCTGCAATATTGTTGATTGATTGTCTTTATTTGTCAAAGTTGTCAGGCACTTCATTAGAACGCTGAATGGGCGTAGTTACATTTTTGAAATTATTCCCTTCCAACATAAAATTCGCTGTTTTTTCTCCTGAAACTTTCAAAAATGTATTAGTTCCTTTGGCAGGGAAACACGCAAAAATAGTTGCATTTTGTACATTTTGACAATCAATTATTGCCGATCCTGTATGCGGCGTATTCGTTTTGATTCCAGAAAACTCGATACCGTCGGTGTTTTCTACCTTAAAAACAGCACCCTTTTCAGTAGATATTTTACTATTTCTAAATTCAATCTGCTTCGCATTCTTGATGACAAAACCTGTTTTAGTATCCATGTTTATATCGTCAAATGAAATATTCTCAACAGGCATTTCTTCCAACCCATTGATGTATCCTGCTTGATTTCCGTTGGCAGTAATATTGCTAAAATGAATATTTCTAAATTGAGGAGTTCGTTCAGAAATTGGTTCTACCGTAGTTTTAGCGTATTGCATATCTAAGACAATCGCTTGCTCTTTGATGTTTTTCATGATGATATTGTCTACTCGAATATCCTCAACAACTCCCCCACGACCACGAGCCGTTTTAATCCGAATTCCTCTGTCTGTTCCATCAAAAATACAGTTAGAAATCGCTATTTTTTTTACTCCTCCCGACATTTCACTTCCAATCACAACTCCACCATGACCCGACAACATGGTACAGTTTGTAATCGTATAATTTTCAGCAGGAACATTCATTTTACGCCCCGCACGATCTTTTCCAGATTTGATGGTAATACAGTCATCACCTACCGAAATATGACAATTCGATATATGGACATAGCGGCAAGACTCTGGATTAATACCGTCTGTATTAGGCGAATGGGGGTTATTAATCGTTACTCCTGTCACCGTTACATTCTCACAAAACTCAGGATTGACTGTCCAAAAAGGAGAATTTTGAATCGTAATTCCTTCAATTAATACATTCTTGCAATACATGGGTTGAATGAAGGGCGGACGCAAGAAACCTCGCTCAATCCAACCTGGTAAATCAGGAGCTAATACGTCTTTATTCAAGCGTTTAAACTCTTCTTGCCAACGTGAGGTAGGAATATTTTTGACATGTACTTCCGAATAAGCCCACCATTTTTTACCGTGTCCGTCAATTAAACCACGTCCTTTGATAGCAATATTTTCGGCTTTGTAAGCATAAAACAAAGGTGAGAAATTCATCACATCCGTTCCTTCCCAACGTGATTGAACCATAGGAAGATAGTCATCGAAATTATCGCTAAAATGAAGTTCTGCTCCTGCATCAATCAAAATGGTGATATTACTTTTTAACTCAATAGGCCCTGTTAAATATTTTCCAGCAGGAAAATAAATCGTTCCACCGCCTGTCTTTACAGCGGCGTCAATAGCTTTTTTAATCGCTTTGGTAGCGAGTTGAGAACTGTCATTCTTTGCTCCGTATTTCAATACATTAAAATAACTTTGAGCCTGTGAGGAAAGAGACAGCAAACAAAAAAATAGAATATATTTTACTTTCGTCATATTAAAATTAAGTAACATTGGCACTCGTTAAAATGATTCAGTATACCCCTACAAATTGGTGATATGCTGTTACTTCATGATTTTGGAAGTGGCTACGGCTATCCCTCGTTGGTCTGCTTTATTTACGGCACAATAGAAGTGATAAACGACTCCTTTATGCTTTACAACACAAGATTTATGAGCATACAAGTCATCGTAAGGTTCAGAAGACTCGACTAAATTATCGCCTGTCCAGTCTGTCCAATCCGTTAAGTTATAAGAAGCTGCAAAACGGTTAAAACTTCCTTTTCGATCTTTCCAAAATGCTCCAAAATAAAACATTACATAGACATCCCCAATCTTTTGGATGAGGGGGTCACCCGTAATGCCCACAGGATGATGCACGATTGGGTCATCAATCATTCGTTTCCACGTGTGCATATCATCAGAAACAGCCATGCCAATACGTTCGTACCAACGAGTTTTCTTATTATTCACAGCCGAATCGCCGTTGGCATTATAATACATAACAAAGGGATGTCCCGTAAGTCGTTCCTTATCTTCAATAACCGTACTTTTGAATAATTTACGATTTTCCCACCAACGAGTATCTTTATCTTTTGCTGTTAAAACAGGGGCTGCTAAACGTTGCCATTCGTGAGCCGTTCGTGGGTCTTTGGCTGTATAGGCCATTCCTATTGACAAATCTCCCGCTTCGTAACCCGTTGCATTTCCTCCGAAATAGGACATCCAATACTTGTTTTGATACGTATTTAGTCGATACGAACCACCCCAAGTATAGTCTTGCAAAGCTAAATAACCTGCCTTCTGGTTTCCATCCCACTGGGTAGAATCGGTAAACGACATGATACGTCCTAAGCTTGTCCAATTCAATAAATCGTTACTTTTGGCCAGCCATGTTTCGTAGCCTCTTCCTCCAAACGTCAGGTAAGTCATGTACCATTTTTTACCTTTTCTGAACACCGTTGGGCAGTCCATTTTTTGCGTATTGTCAGTTGGCGTAATCACGAGTCCATATTTATAAGGCGTTTTAATTTCCTCATAAAGGCTTTTCATTGTCGCTTCTGAAACAACTTTGGGCTTCTGCTGAGCCAATCCCAAAAGAGAAGAACCTAATAACAGGAAGAGTAAATAACTCAATTTTATTCGGCTTCGCTGGCTGAAAATTCCTTTATTAGCATAGTACTGTAAATTATCTTTTTTCATCGTTATTGCTCTAAAAAATCCTTGATTAAAACGCCTCCTGTATCACTCGACTTATAGGCACTTTCTACCACAGCCATTGTTTTCATCACATCTTCTACGCTAGTCGGCAAGACATCTATTTCGCCAAGTTTATACCGCATCAAACTCGACATTGTTCCAATAAACGCATCAGGAAACCACGTGCCTTCTAAAGGAATCGTTTGCCAAACTGGGGATTTTCCTTCTTCCAAAACACATACCTCAAACTTATCAGGTACTCCATGCGGATAGTCCATCAGCAAGCCCATTTTTGCTTTCACAGCCCCTTT
>JALRIJ010000210.1 GCA_023255485.1 Flectobacillus sp. | reverse complement strand
CTGGCTAACTTATACTTATTAGACTTTGATAGAACAGTTTATGATAAAGTTTGTATTGAGCAAGGAGGATACTATCGAAGATATTCTGACGATATGGTTATTATTTGTAAAAAAGAGCAAGCAGAAGAAATAGAACGTTTTATGATGGAGGAAATCAAAAAGAGTTTAGTCCAAATTAGTAAAGAAAAAACAGAAAAGTTTTTATTTACTAAACGAAGATTAGGGAATCAACCTCCAAGGCTTACAGCTATCAAACTGACTTCTAACTCCTGCATTATCGAAGCCCCTTTTATATATCTAGGTTTTGAGTTTTTCGGAAGCAAAACACTCATTAAATCAGCCAATCTAGCAAAATTTTACCGACGAATGATAGATCAGGTAAAACGTAAAAGTAGGTTAGCCAACAAAATAGCAGAACGAGAGGGTACTAAACCTGTTGTTTTCAAACGAAGATTGTATAAACTATACACTACCGCAAATTTAAGTAAAACTAAAATTCAGACACGCAGAAAAAGGCTAATCCAAAATCGGTTTGGAGAATACAGAATACAATCTTCTAAAAAAGAGTTGGAGTTCAAAAGCAACTACTTATCTTATGCTCGTAGAGCATCAACTATAATGGAAGAAGATGCGATAAAAAAACAATTATATAAGCATAGGAAGTTATTTCATCAAGCACTTTACCGACACTTAACTCGTAAAAAACTTGGGGTGTGATCCTCAATCCGTGGCTGACCTACTAACCAGACTTTATACTAATGCTTTCGCACAGTAGCTGGTCAGGAGACACAGCCAAGGACACCGAAGAAGGTCTACCAGACACGGGAGTAGAAATTATAGATTAATTTTTTCTTTTTAGTAACTTCTTGATATGAATGTATTTTAGTTTCTAATTCTTTACCATTCATTCGATTATTTTAAATAGATTTGCTTCATGGAAGCACTATACACAGACGACCAAATATTTATACCGATAATTTCGGATTATGGTTTCAAGGCTACTTTTGGCAATGAAGCTAATACACTTTTCTTGCGTAAGGCTTTGCAAGCACTTATTAAATCAGAAATACCAATAAAAGAAGTCAAATTTGATAAAAACACCTTTGAAGGCATTACCCAAGACGGTAGAAGTGGGATTTTTGACTTAGCTTGTACAGACGAAAATGATAATCATTTTATCGTAGAAATGCAGTACGGTGATGCCCCGTATTTTGTGCAACGCATGAAGTTTTATGCCTTGCACAAGTTCAACGCAATGGTAAAACGGGGAAAGTTCGACTATGGAACATTGACAAGAATCTATTGTGTGGCTATTTTGGCGAACGACATCCTACCCTATTCTCAATTTCACACAGTCGCAAATCTTAGAAATGAACAAGGCGAACTTTTTGACGAGCAAATGACGTTTATTACAGTAGAATTAGATAAATTTATGTTGCAAGAAGTTGACTGTCAAACAGATTTACAAAAACTGATTTATACGATGAAGACGATACATACTCATACATTTACCAATCCAATCCAATTTCCTAAATTTTGGGACGAGGATTGGCTTAAAGTAGCTATTGACGAACTCGACAGTCGCAGAATGACACCAGACGAAAAAGCTTCATTAGAAATTTTGATTGCCCGTAACGCAGAATCTGTAAAAGCAGAGAGCAGGAAGATAAAAGAAGCACGGGAGTCAGAAAACTTAGCAGTGAAAACAGCAACTGTAACAAAATCCTTATTAAAGGGTCTTGACATACAAACCGTTGCAGACATTACAGATACCTCATTGGACTTTGTTAAATCTGTTCAGCGACAACTTTCTGCAAATTGACACTTAGCGGACTTTTTAGAAATATGTCACACGAAGTTCATCTAAAATGAGCATAAAATAATAAAGGCTACCTCCTCTCAGAAGTAGCCTTTATTATTTCTAAAACTTCGGACATTTAAGTTCGCCTTTTCTTTTTCGATTGCGTGGGCTATTGTCTATCCAATCGGTGAAGGTATAAGAGAGGGTTAACTCGTGAGCTCCTCCTGTACCACTTAAAGCGGAGATGGTTGCATCGTAGCTATAACCAATCGAAAAATTATCTTGACGATAACCTAACAATAAAACGGCCGCATCGTGATTGATAATGGTACCAGAACCGTTACTATAATTTTTGATTGGAAGTCCTCGATACCAAGCCCCAAAAACCAAAGGCGAATAAGTTAGGTATGCCCCTACGTCCAATTGATCGGCTGTTCCTTGGTGTTTGTAATGGATAACAGGAGTAATGCTTTTTTCACGGTCGATATTTCCTCCTAAATTATTCCCCAATTCATAATCTGCAATTGGAATTCGGAAACCTGCTTGCAAACCAAATTTCATGGGTAAACGAGCATCTTGATTGCTAAAGGATTGATTTGGTCGGTTCAAATGGTGTACCGAAACGCCTACCCAAAACTGTTCTGAATAGATAATTCCCCCCGTAGAAAAATCCCAATAACGCAATTGAGGCGACCCCGTTCCGATGGGGTCAGTGGTTGAGCCATAGCCTAAGCCTTGTAAATACTGTTTTATCTGATCGCCAAAAGTATATTCTGAATAATTTAGGCCCCTTGTTTCATACGTTCCTTGCACCCCCATTTGTGCCGATAAATTATCGGATAATTTTAGGTGATACGAATACACCGCCCCAATGTCCATCGTAGTAAAGTTAGAAAACTGGCGGTCACTTGTAAACAAAATACCCACCCCGCTGTTCAACTTACTAAGGTACATATCTGCTGATAACGAAGAGGTTACGAAGTTTGCACTTAGTGAAGGCCACTGATTTCGGTGAGTAAAATTGACTCTCGGAGCCATTGCCGAACCAGCGAATGCGGGATTCAAATACAAAGGAGCCGCATAAAACTGGGACAATTGGGGGTCTTGAGCCTCGGCCGTCATCACCCAAACCAATAGTATCGTAATTAGTAGTACACCTTTTTTCAACATGAATATCATTCGTTTATTCAATAAGACATCGTGTTCTTATTGATATGGTTAAGTATTGTGCTTGTGTTAGAATATTATTAATCCTTTCCTAGGACGAGTATTGAATCATCTGGTTTCTCCTTTAATGTAAAATAAATACTTGTATAAATACAAATTACGGTATAATTGGAAATTTTTACTCGTAAATTTCGTTTATTTTAAAGTCTGAAGCATTAAATGAACTCAATATATAGCGTGCGACATAACTTAGTAGAATTTTAATCCGCAAAAACCTTATAGGTTGTAAAAACCGATAAAGTTTCATTCCAAGAAGTTCTGTCACAGGCTATAGTTCTCAGAATTATTTTCTACTTTCTTACAACCTTTTGGAGTACAGAGTGGTCTATATCCTTACAGGCTCTCGTCCTTTTCAATTCAGGTGTTTATGAACTAGATAACGAACAAATGACACACTTTAGTAAGTTATATCGTATATTTTTAACCCTAGCCGTTTTCACGATGTGTTGGTTAGGTATGAGCAAACGTTCCGTAGCTCAATTTACGGTTACTAGAACGTGTTTGACCGAATGTACCGATACCGTTGGGGCAACTCGCTTTAAAGACATCACTCCTACGCCTGCCACTGCATGGTCTTGGAATTTTGGAGATGTGGGAAGTGGAACAAGAAATACTTCAATCCTACAAAACCCGACCCACCTTTATACGACTCCAGGAACTAAAACGGTTACACTCATCCGAACAGAGGCGGGAGTTCCAAAAACTTATACACAAACTATTACCATCAACGAGTTACCTCGTAATTTTTATTTAGGAAATGCACCCGAACAAACGGATACGACCCTTTGTAAATCAGATTTCATCACGCTTGACCCTTATAAAAATGGCGGTTCAGCACCTCAATATAAATATCTTTGGTATCCTCGTGGCGATACCTTACAAGCCTTAAACATTCGGGTTGATTCCACGCAATGTTATTCGGTGTTGGTTAGAGACACCTTAACTGGCTGTACTTACGAAAATAAATTAACGATAAAGCCTTGTCCTCCTCCTCCACCTAAACCAACTAATGAATTTTGGTATTTTGGTACAAATGCAGGTATCAAGTTTAGTAATGGAGCCGCTACGGTGGACGACCAAGGTAAATTAACAAGCCTTGAGGGTATTGCAACGGTCAATGACCCAAATGGGAATATGCTCTTTTATACCGATGGCACTACCGTTTATTACAAAGATGGTTCGGTGATGCAGAGTGTAAACCCCACAACTACCACTGGTTCGGGGGGAAGTACCAACTCTACCCAATCAGTCATTATTGTCCCCAAACCCTCTTGTCAAGGCTGTCAGTCGGAATATTATATTTTCACGACAACCGATATTAATGGCACACAACAACTAAGCTATAGCCTTGTGGACATTCGCCAAGATGGTGGAAAAGGAAAAGTTGTCGAAAAGAATGTACTCTTAAATGAAAGCACTACTAGTACCGAAAGCCTAGCCTCGGTTTTTATTGAAAAAGACTCTACTTACTGGGTGGTTTCGCACGATTATGGAAGTAATACCTTTCGGATGTATCAAGTAACCAAAAATGGAATCAGTGTGGATAAAACAGAAGCAATTGGACTACCTATTGATGCCTTAGCAAAGGGAGAAGGTACCTTGAAATTTTCTTCTGACGGTAGAAAATTAGCGTACATTATCCCTGGTGGAACAAGAAACTATGTACAACTCTATGATTTTGACCCAGAAACAGGCAAAATAACCAACGAGAAAACTATCGACTTGGGAGCCACCCCTCCCAAAGCGTATGGTGTTGAGTTTTCACCCAATGGAAACGGGCTTTATGTGACCCTTAAAGCCGAAACGCTCAACACCACAACAGATTACTCTAAATTGATATATTTTGACTTAACACCTACGGATGCAGATGGTATCAGTAAATCGAGGGTGACGATTGACTCTACGAATAAACGAGCATGGGGAGCTGTACAACTTGCTCCTGATGGTAAAATTTACATGGCTATTCAAGGACTAGATTCATTGGCGGTCATTGGTAAACCCGATGTTGCTTTAGCCAAAACAGCAACAAGCGTATGGACTTTAACAAATGTCAAACAAGACTCAATTGCGTATGAACGAAATGGATTTAGCTTAAATGGGAAACTCAGTCAGCTTGGCTTACCTGTGTCGGGGGCTAAAGTAACTCCTCAAAGCGAAGGGGTTGGTGTGTCGGTTGCCGATACCTGTTTTGGTTCGCCTACCAATTTCCAAACCAATCACCTCTGTGGTGACAAACTCAAAAACTTCAAAACCAATTGGGCTTTCTATCAGGGAGACATTCCTGCCAAGGGACAGCCCGATGGCCCGCTAGTTGCTAGGATTCAGGGAGGCGATGGTGATAAAGGATTGAAGGTGAGTTATACGTTCCCTAGTGCAGGAAAATACTATGTAATTGTTACGATGGGAAACCGTTGTAAACCTGATACGGCTTTGCCTCCGCAGGCTTTTGAGGTTAAGCCAGTACCAACACCAACCTTGGGAACAGACCTTAGTTTATGTGCAGCCAATACGACATTGACAACCATCAATCCTTTGGATAAAAGCACT